>JAHQVR010000119.1 GCA_019634245.1 Gammaproteobacteria bacterium | reverse complement strand
TATGGTGCCGAGAAGAGGACTTGAACCTCCACGAGCCAAAGCTCACTAGCACCTGAAGCTAGCGCGTCTACCAATTCCGCCACCTCGGCAGGGGGGATATAACGGTATTATAAGGCCGCGAAGGTTAGCGAAGCTGTCGGTTCTTGTCAATCCGATGCTGACAGACTGCTGCAGTGGGCGTAGGCTTCACTCTTCGAACCTCGATAGTCACCCAGTTCAAGCCCATGAGCCGAATGAAACGCGGCAAAAGTTCTACACCATCCGATCCCAATGCAGAAGCAGAGCAGGCTCGGTATGACAATCCCATTGCGAGCCGAGAGTACATCCTCACATTGTTGCAGGGTGAGAAAATGCCCGCCACAGCAGACTATCTGGCTCGTAAGCTTGATATCGAAGATGATCCAGAGCGGCTAGAAGCCCTGCGGCGTCGACTCGCGGCTATGCAGCGCGATGGTCAAATTATTCGGAATCGGAAGGGAGGGATGGTACCCGTTGATGCTGATGCCATTGTGGCGGGCCGTATTAGTGCCCATCCCGATGGCTATGGGTTTCTTATTACTGATGATGGTGACAAGGATATCTACCTACACGGCAGGCAGATGCGTCAAGTGTTGCACAACGACCGAGTTGTTGTGTGCATCACTGGAACCGATCATCGAGGTCGACGCGAGGGTCGTGTGATTGAAGTCGTTGAGCGTGCCAATCGATCGGTGGTCGGTCGCATAATGGAAGAGAAGGGTGTTCTGTTTGTTGCTCCATCGAATAAACGCATTCATCAAGATCTGCTGGTGTCTCCTGGGAAAACACTCAACGCTGCTGCCGGCGATATGGTGGTTGCAGAGATTCTGGAGCAACCCACACATCGACACCCACCGGTTGGAAGGGTGGTCGAAGTGTTAGGACAGCATTTCGAAGCGGGGATGGAAATTGATGTGGCTCTAAGAAGCCACGAAATTCCATTTGACTGGCCGCCGGAGGTAGAAGATCAGGCCGCACAGTATTCTACCGACGTGCTCGAAGCTGACAAAGTGGGTCGTGAAGATGTACGGGATTTGCCACTGGTGACTATCGATGGTATCGATGCGCGGGACTTCGATGATGCGGTTTACTGCGAAAAAACCGACTCGGGGTGGCGCTTGTTGGTGGCAATCGCTGATGTGGCCCACTACGTTCAGCCTGACACGGCGCTGGATAGCGAGGCTCAAAGTCGCGGGACATCGGTGTACTTTCCCGGACGTGTAGTGCCGATGTTGCCCGAAGTTTTGTCCAATGGTTTGTGCTCTCTGAATCCAGAAGTGGATCGCCTCTGTATGCTCTGTGCGTTAACGTTGAAAGAAGATGCCAGTATTAAAAGAGTTCAGTTCTACAATGGTCTAATGCGCTCTCATGCCAGGCTAACGTATGATGAAGTGGCTGAAATTCTCACTAGCAAAAACACAGCTTTGAGAAAAACCTACGCGCCACTAGTGTCGCATCTGGAAGATCTTGAGAAATTGTATCGATTGTTGTTAAAAGCCAGAAAAAAGCGAGGCGTAATTGATTTTACTTCTAACGAAACCCGCATTATTTTTAATGACAATAAAAAAATCGATCAGATTGTGCCCATCACACGAAACAATGCGCACAAGCTTATTGAAGAGTGCATGATACTGGCAAATATAGCCGCTGCAGGTTTTCTGGAAAAACACAAAGTGCCGGCGCTCTACCGAGTGCATCATTCTCCCAAACAGGATCGATTGGAAGATTTACGATCGTTTTTAAAATTACGAGATTTATCCCTAGGTGGTGGCGCGACGCCGGAAACCTCTGATTACGCCGAGCTTTCGAAAAAAATAGCAGGCCGCCCGGATCAATCATTGATTGAAACAGTTATGTTGCGCTCGATGCAGCAGGCGATCTATCAGCCTCGCAACGATGGTCATTTTGGATTGGCCCTGGATCAGTATGCGCACTTTACCTCACCCATTCGACGCTATCCTGATCTCTTGGTGCATCGGGGAATAAAGCATGTTTTAAGCGGCGATAAAGTGGATAGCTATAGATATTCGGAAGAACACATGTCAGGGCTGGGGGAGCAAACCTCAATGACTGAAAGGCGCGCTGATGAGGCTTCTCGTGATGTGGTTTCTTGGCTGAAATGTGAATATATGCAGGATCATGTTGGGGATACGTTTGATGGTGTTATCTCTGCAGTGACATCGTTTGGATTATTTGTAGAGCTACCCGATATCCACGTCGAAGGCTTAATACACGTTACTAACCTATCTCACGACTACTACCGTTTTGAGCAGGCGGAGCAAGCATTGATTGGAGAGCGAACGGGGCGGCTATATCGTTTAGGTGACCAGATAAGCGTTGTTGTTCAGGCTGTAAACCTTGAGGAGCGTAAAATCGATTTTGGTGAAAATGAGGAATCCACCGCTGGGATCGTAAAAGGCCATAAGAGTAAAAACAGGCTGGGAAAAGCCAAAAAGAAAAAGGCAGTTAGAAAAAAACAGGGCCAGGCTGGTAAGGCACCTGCGAAGAATGCTGAACCCAAAAAGAAGGAGCGGTGGTCTAAACGCAAAAAAGACAAAGCAAAAAAAGAGCGCATAGCGGCAGCCAAGAAGAAAGCCAAGGCCAAAAAACAGAAAAATAAATCGTCTCAAAAGGCCTCGAATAAAGTCAGTGAGGTTTGGGCAACAGCGGCGACTAAAACAGCTTCTTCAAAGAAAGTTGCGAAGAAATCCACTGCTAAGAAAGTGGGTAAAAAGACCACCAAAAAGGTGGGTAAAAAGGCGGTAGAAAAATCCACTGCAAATACTACGGCGGGAAAAATAAAACGTAAATCGACAGGTTCGAAAAAAACACGACAGCGAAGCTCCGCTGCAGCGGAATCTACTCGTCGTGATCGGCCGGTAGCTCATAAAAAAACCAGTAAAGCGACGACCAAAAAGAAGGTGGCATCGAAACGGATAGTGAAAAAACCAGTGTCTAAGAAACCTGTTGCAAAAAAAACGGCTACAAAAAAGCGCGTGAATACATCAGGAGTAACGACGGGTCGATCAAAAAAAATCAGTAGTAAAAAGCGTGCCACGACCAAACGCACCGCTCGTAAAGACAGCGGAAGCGCAACAACGGGCAAAGTTAGCCAAGCTCGCACGGCTGTGTCGAAAAAGCGCGTATCGACATCGGGTCAGACCAGAAAGAAGACTGCCAAAAAGGTGAGTGGAAAAACGCGCACCAAGAGCCGGTCTACACGCAGCTGATGACAAAAGATCCGTCCAACGTAACGGCTATCGGTGGGGTGCATGCTGTTAAGGCACTGCTGAAAGGTGCGCCACAGGGCGTACAAGAATTATTGATTTTGCAAGGCCGCCGGGATTCCAGAGTGAGAGCCTTGAAAGAAGCCGCGGTCGGTGCAGGTATACCTGTGCGTGAATGTGATCGGCGTGTGTTAGATGACATGGCGGTTGAGGTAGGCCATCAAGGTGTTGTGGCGCTATTTCAAGGCAAAGCGCTTGGGTCTGAAAAAGACCTGATGCCACATCTGCAAACTGTCGCCGGACCATGGCTGGTGTTGGTGCTTGATGAAATCCAAGATCCGCGCAATTTAGGCGCTTGTCTTAGATCGGCGGATGCCGCTGGTGTGCACGCAGTGGTGGTACCGATAGACAATTGCCCCGGGCTGACGCCAGTGGTGAGAAAAACGGCGGCAGGAGCGGCGGAGACGGTACCGATTTTTCAGGTGACGAATGTTCGGCGTACGTTGCAATTGCTTCAGGACAGCGGCGTTTGGGTCCATGGAGCCGCTGGTGAGGCCACTGAGGCTGTGTTTGATGTTGATTTTTCCGGCTCTGTGGCTCTGGTCATGGGCTCTGAAGGAGCCGGTTTACGGCGGCTGACCAAAGAGACCTGCGACGGGCTGTTCCAAATTCCAATGAAAGGCCAGGTGAGTAGTCTAAACCTGTCCGTCGCCACGGCAGTGGCGCTTTTTGAGGTGAATCGGCAGCGACGATGACACCAGCACATGAGTGTTAGGCGGCAGATGATTGAAAGATGCTGCTAGCTGTCGTACAATTGGCCGGCTAAATTTCAAGGCCTATGCAGCCTTTCTTCCTTGTCCAGCAGCCAAAGGGTTGCGGGCATATCCCATAGGGAGCGTCATGCGACACTACGAAATCGTGTTTCTGGTCCACCCTGACCAGAGTGAACAGGTGCCTGCCATGGTGGAACGATACCGCGGCATTATCGAATCTAAAGACGGGCTCGTCCACCGACAGGAAGATTGGGGACGGCGTCAGTTGGCCTACCCAATCAACAAAGTCTACAAGGCTCATTACACTCTAATGAATATTGAGTGCGAGCAAAGCGCCTTGGAAGAACTCACCAGCGCGTTTAAATTCAATGATGCTGTTATTCGGCATATGGTTCTGCAAATGGATAAGGCAATTACAGAACCCTCTCCACTGCTCAAGAAAGATGAGAATAAAAGCGACGATGATCGACGCTCTGACGACTCCGCGGAACCGGTGTCCGATGACACTGTTGATGAAGTTGAATCTGTCGTTGAACCCGAGACCGAAGCCGTATCGGTCGATGCTGAATAGACTGGCCGAGGAGACCCACTATGTCACGCTTTTATAGACGTCGTAAATATTGCCGCTTCACAGCCGAAGGGATTGTTGATATTGATTACAAAGACCTGGAACTACTCAAAGGCTTTGTGACAGAAACTGGCAAAATTGTACCCAGCCGTATCACTGGTACGAAAGCTCGTTATCAACGTCAACTTTCTCGAGCTATCAAGCGAGCGCGTTACATTGCGCTTCTGCCTTACACCGATCAACACTGATCTGGGTAAGGGCTGTCGCTTTTTAAAAGAGATTGAACTAAGCCATGCTGGGCCTTGCGCGAATTGCTGAGAAAGGTCCACTGGTTGCCATTAGTCTGGCCATTGGTTTATTGCTGGTAGCCTCGGTTCTACCGCAATTTATACCACTATTGGATTTAGTGTCGTTGCCGTTGACGATTCTCAGCGGCGCGGTAATGAGCTATGTGTGTTTGCGATTTGGACAGCAGGCGGCTTTTCAGGCTCTGTTCGGGGGCGCTGCAGTACTCTTGCTGATGTCCATCGTGTCACATGGCAATATCTGGCAATTACCGCTGACGGGTTTGATGGTTTGGTTGCCGCCAGCTTTGGCTGCACTGGTTCTAAAACGAACCGTGAGTTTGGAGTTAGCGTTATTACTGATTGCCGGGGTTGGAGTTATCGTGGCCTTTATAGTCCAGCTTAATGCCCAGGCTATATTGGACTACTGGCAATCGATGTTGGATTTAATGATGGCGCGGGCCAGGGAACAACAAAGCGAGTTGTTTGCTGACGAGGAATTTGCTGAACGATTAAAACTTTTTTCGGTGGCGATGCTTAGAGCGATCGGTGTTTCTGTCATGGCTGTTGCAGTGGGTTGTTTGTTTATCGCTCGGTCCTGGCAGGCACAGTTGTTTAATGTGGGTGGGTTTCAAAAAGAGTTTCATGCGTTGAAATTTGGCAGAGCAGCAGCCTTGGTGGCTTTGCCCGTGATTGTATTGTCGATGGTAACCAGTTTTGGCTGGTTAGATTCACTCGCTTTGGTATTGATATTTTTATTTTGTTTGCAGGGCTTGGCGGTTGTGCACTCGTTGGTGAAACAGCGAAATATGAGCAACGGCGTGCTGGTGGTTATGTATGCATTTCTTATTTTGCCGCATACGATGTATTTGATCGGGGCCTTGGGGCTTACCGAAAATTTATATCCTTTGCGCAAATCGTAAGTTGAGTTGAGGATTGGTTATGCAAGTAATACTGTTAGAAAAAATTGACAACGTTGGCGCATTGGGCGATTTAGTAAACGTCAAACCTGGTTTTGCGCGTAATTTTTTGCTGCCTCAAGGCAAAGCGGAAATGGCCACCAAGGAGAATGTGGAAGCGTTCAATATTCGGCGTGCCGAACTGGAAGCCCAGCAAGCGCAGGCGTTAGCGGCAGCCAATGAACGAGCGGCAAAACTTGAAGGCATGAGTGTCACCATATCGTCTCGCTCTGGCACTGAAGGCAAACTGTTTGGATCCATCGGTACCGAAGAGATTCGAACAGCGATTGAAGCGGCTGGTGTGTCTGTAGAGAAAAAAGAGATACGTATGCCGGATGGTCCGCTGAGAACGATCGGGGAACACCCGGTTGGTCTACATTTGCACACAGATGTGGATACGACCGTCACGGTTATTGTGGTGGGTGAGGAAGAGTAGAGTAGACTGACTGCTCTCGAGTACATGTAGGTGAATGGGCTGTGTCTACACCGGAAGACTATGCGCTTGCCGAATTTGAAGCCACTCACGATCTAGCTTCCCAGTTGAGTGCGGCCAGGATGCCGCCGCACTCGATCGAAGCAGAACAAGCCATTCTTGGTGGCTTGATGCTGTCCAATGATGCCTTCGATAAGGTAGCGGACCTCGTGTCCGAACCTGATTTTTATCAATACAACCATCGCTTAATCTTTAGGGCCATTGTCTACCTTGGTTCTAACAGCCAACCGACTGATGTTGTCACCATTGCCGGTTATCTAGAACAGAACGCGCTGTTAGAGGACGCCGGTGGCCTCAATTACCTCTCTGCGATCGCGCAGGAAACGCCCAGTGCCGCCAATGTAAAAGCTTATGCGGAAATTGTGCGAGAGCGCTCGGTGCTTCGACAGTTGATCAGTGTGTCCAATGACATTGCCGATAGTGCCTTCGATCCTCAAGGTCGCTCTGCCAAGGATCTTCTTGATCATGCAGAAACCAAAGTATTTGCGATAGCCGATCAGACCGCCCGCACGAATACAGGTTTTAGTGATATCAAAACCGTACTGGCAGGGGCTATTGAACGGATCAATTTCTTGTTTGAATCCGATGCGGCCATCACTGGTTTGTCAACCGGATTTGATGAACTGGATGAGAAGACCAGTGGTTTACAAGCCTCAGACCTAATCATTGTTGCTGGGCGTCCTTCCATGGGCAAGACCACCTTTGCGATGAATATTGCCGAACATGCTGCGCTCACGTCAGATGAGCCTGTTGCGGTGTTCAGTATGGAAATGCCTGCAGAGCAGCTGGGTATGCGTTTGTTAGCAAGTTTGAGTCGGGTGGAGTTGCAAAGTCTGCGGACAGGAAAGCTCAGTGAGCAGGACTGGACGCGAATGAGCTCATCGGTCACTTTGCTTAATAACAAACAAAATTTGTTTATCGATGACACGCCGGCGTTGACACCGACTGATCTGCGTGCTCGAGCTAGAAGACTAAAGCGCGAGCAGGGATTGAGCCTGATTGTGATTGACTATTTGCAACTCATGCAAACTGCCAGCAGCACCGAAAACCGAGCTACGGAAATTTCCGAAATATCCAGATCATTGAAATCGCTTGCCAAAGAATTGGAAGTTCCGGTTATTGCGCTTTCCCAGCTGAATAGAAGCCTTGAACAGCGCCCTGATAAACGCCCGGTAATGTCTGATTTGCGTGAATCTGGCGCGATTGAGCAGGATGCCGATGTGATCATATTCATTTACCGGGATGAGGTTTACAACCCAGATGATGAAGCAAGCAAAGGCAAGGCTGAGGTTCTGATCAGAAAGCAACGTAACGGTCCTATCGGTACGGTGCCACTCACTTTCCTCGGGAAATACACCCGCTTCGAGAACTACGCCCCTGAGGTGTATGTTGCAGAATTTGCATGACGCGTTCGGTTCGCATTGATATTGATCTCAATGCCATTCGACATAACTACTCTCTAGCCAAAACACTGTCAGGCACTCGCGCCTTTGCGGTCGTTAAAAGCAACGCTTATGGTCATGGTGCAGTCGCCGTGGCGAAAGCCTTAGCCGAGGCTGATGGTTTTGCCGTGGTCACCACAGCGGAAGCTCTGGAACTACGAGACGCTGGAATTGCCGCGCCCATTCTCGTTCTTCAGGGCCCGCAATCTGCCCAAGAGTTTGTACAGTACCAACACCATCGTTTGATGCCTGTTCTGCATCAACCGGATCAAGTAGCTTGGTTGGAAGAGCAATCGAATCTCGATGTACTTGATGTGTGGCTCAAGGTGGATACCGGCATGGGGCGTTTGGGTGTCTCCATGGAAGAGGCGAGCCAGCTGTTGTCTACTAAAACGCCTCTTTGGCATGGTGTGCTGACGCATTTTGCCTGTGCTGATGATCCTGGTAACACCCACACACAACAACAGATTTCCCGATTTCAGCAGCTGTTGGCGAAGCACAAACTCAATACCAGCTTGGCAAACTCGGCCGGTATTATGGCTTGGCCAGAGAGCCACCAGGGCTGGTCGCGGCCGGGAATTATGTTGTACGGGGCTAATCCGTTGTTAACTGAATTGCCCGATAAGTGTCATTTAAAACCTGCAATGCGGGTTTGCGCTCCTGTCATCGCGGTTAAGCAATTGGCAAAGGGGTCCGGTGTTGGTTATTCGCAAACCTATATCTGTGAACGGGACATGCGAGTGGGATACATCGGTATTGGATATGGGGATGGGTTACCTCGTGTGTTAAACCCGACAGCAACGGTTCGTCTCAAGGACATTGAGTGCCCGATCATTGGCCGTGTCTCTATGGATTCGATTGCGGTGGATTTGTCGGCTCTTGACGGTCGTTCTGTAACGGTCGGGGACTGGGCCACACTCTGGGGGCCAGATCATCCTGTGGAGCTGATGGCTAAAGCCGCAGGCACCATCAGCTACGAAATAGTAACTGGTATTCGCGGTAATCCTAACTACCTTGAATAGTAGGGACTATGACAGGCTATCGTCTTGGCCTGCAGAAGCAGATGCTGAAGGGATTTTCAAGAACCGTGGGTGCTAGCGCTCAAGATATTGCAATTTGTCTGGTTTCCCGTTCCAATCCTCGGCATCGGGCAACGGGTCTTTTTGCACGGTAATGACGGGCCAGATGGCTGATAGTTCAGCATTGAGCTCGAGCATTTTCTCATCCTCGGGCTTCATATCTTCTTCAGCAACGATGGCATCCACCGGGCATTCAGGCTCGCAAAGAGAACAATCAATGCACTCTTCGGGGTCGATCACGAGAAAATTAGGGCCCTCATGGAAGCAATCCACCGGGCAGACCTCAACGCAATCGGTGTGTTTGCAGCGAATACAGTTTTCAAGGACCACAAATGTCATGGGTGTACTCTCGGTAAAGACAGTGTTGATTGGCTTACTAGTTGCAAATATTAACAGACTTCTCTTCAGCTAGAGTATAGCTTTCGCTGCCGGGTAGGTCGGTTTCCGACCTCGGATTGCAGCTCGGCTGGTAAGGAACATTTTGATGAAACAGGTACGAAAAGCGGTATTTCCAGTGGCAGGTATGGGCACGAGATTTCTGCCCGCCACCAAGGCAAATCCCAAGGAAATGCTGCCGGTTGTCGATAAGCCGCTGATTCAATACGCCGCTGAAGAGGCCGTTGCCGCCGGTATCGATACGTTAATTTTTGTTACTGGGCGTAACAAGCGATCGATTGAGGATCACTTTGATACGGCCTATGAGCTTGAGCGCGAGCTTGAAGCGAAGAAAAAACAAAAAATGTTGGATGTGCTGCGGAATATTTTGCCTGACCATGTGAACTGTGTGTTCATTCGGCAAAGCGAAGCTTTGGGCTTGGGCCATGCCGTACTGTGTGCACGCCCAGTGGTGAACAATGAACCATTCGCAGTCATTCTCGCAGACGATCTAATAAATTTTGCTGCCAAACCGTGTTTGAGCCAGATGATTGATTTGTTCAATTATCAGCATTGCTCGATCTTAGGCACAGAGCCGGTACCCGAATCTGATGTGAGTTCCTATGGCATCGTTGCAGGTGAGGAAATGAAGCCGGGATTGATGGAAGTGAGTGGCATCGTCGAGAAACCCGCCGTGGAGGATGCTCCGAGTAACATCGCGGTTGTGGGCCGCTACATACTGACACCGCGGATATTTGATTTGCTGGAAAACACCCAACGAGGTGCGGGTAACGAAATTCAACTCACTGATGCGATCGCTGAGTTATTACATCAGGAGCGTATTCTTTCCTACAACTTTGAAGGTCGGCGTTTTGATTGTGGTAGCAAACTCGGCTACTTAAAAGCTCAAGTTGAATTTGCCCTGGAACACGAAGAAGTGGGTGATGATTTTCTTGCGTATCTAAAAACCGTATTGGATTCCCAAGACGATAAAGTCGTTGCCATGAAGGGCAAAAAGTAGCCATCGACCACATCAGCGTTGCTGATGGAACATGGCCGATTGAGGATTCTTGATTCGGCTATCAAATCTCGATCAGATGGTTCGGAAGTTCATCCGCGTTGTTGCTGGCCGGGAAATGCTCCCAAAGTACGTCACGGCATTTGGTTAACGTGAGTTCAAATCCCGCGGCGATCTCGCCACGTTTTAATGCGCCTACAAATGCGTCTATCGTGTCTTGCCACTCGGCATTGCTGATGCGGTCGGCAATCGCCGAATCTACCCTTATTTCCACATACCGCTCTGCGACTGATACGAAAACCAAAATGCCTGCGCGGGCTTCAGTGGTGTGTATTCCTTGGGCATAGAATTGTTCTGCGGCCTGTCGTGCGGCGCGTTCACGCTTCACAGATGTTGGGATCAGTTTTAAGCCCAGCGGTGTGAGTGAAAATAACAGCGCCAGACCAAAAAACACCAATACCTGAATCTGATAAAGCAGTGCCAGTGCCGAGGTGTTTTCTCCAGGGTAGATCCAACCGTTTCCCGTTAGTGCCTGATAGAGATAATAAATACCGGGCACTGCCAGCGCACACAGCGTTGACCACAGCAATGGGATATAGCGGTAGCCATCGCTTTGCTCCGCAATCACTGTGACAATTTCACCCGAGGTTTTTTCCTCGGTTTCGCGAATGTGGTCGCGTAAACGTTCTTTTTCATTCGGGCTTAAAAACATGGCTTACCAACTCCCGGAGGCGCCGCCGCCACCAAAACTACCACCGCCACCAGAAAAGCCCCCACCACCACCGAAGCCGCCGCTTCCGCCATAGGGGCCGTCGCGACCCCGATTGGGTCTTTTGCTGAGGGATCCACCGTCGTATTGGCGACCCCGATGGAATAGCAGCAACAATAAAAACACCGCTATCCCGGCCGCCAAGCCCCACAACCAATACCCAGAAATGACCGTGACTAAAATGCCCACAAACCCGGCGGCAATGGATTGTTCCGCCGCTGCTCTTTGATTAAATTTCCAAAGTAGGCTGCGGATTCCAATCAGCGCGATAAAAAATAAAGGTATAGCTGCCGCCGGTGGTCCTCCATCGATGACCTTTGTTGGTCGATCTGGCGTCACGACATACTCCCCATTGATGGCTTGGATGATCGCATCGATACCCTGTTGAACACCGGCGTCATAGTCAGCCTCGCGAAACTGCGGCAGAATGTGTTTGCGTATGATGTCACTGGCGGTTGCATCGGTCAGTGCGCCTTCTAAGCCATAGCCCACTTCTATACGGACTTTGCGATCGCTGTCAGAGACCACCAACAACACACCATTGTCGTCTTCAGCGGTGCCGATGCCCCAGGTTCTACCCAATTTGTTCGCATAGTCCGCGATGTCGAAGCCATTTAACGACGCCACGGTGACGACGACGATTTGTGTCGTCGACTCATTCTCAAGCGTTTCTAACTGTGTGCTGAGCTCAGTTTCGGTGCCGGCCTCCAGAATATTGGCCGCATCGACCACGCGACCCGTTAAGGTCGGGAAATCGGGCTCAGATTGGGCCCACAGAGAGGTAGACAAGCACAACAGCCAGGCTGCTAGCGTACTGGCTAGCAGCTTACCCAGTGGAGCCGAACGAGGAAATTTCAAAACAGTGTTTAGTTGTTGAAATTAACAGTAGGGTTTTCCATCTCACTTTCTTCGATGGAAAAGGTTTCCTTGATTTGGGATTCTGGATACATGAATTTACGCCACCAGCGTCCAGGAATGGTGCGTAATTCACGGTTGTATTGCTGAACAGCTTGTATGTAATCACGGCGTGCCACAGCGATCCGGTTCTCTGATCCTTCGAGCTGTGACTGCAGAGCGAGAAAGTTCTCGTTGGACTTCAGTTCCGGGTAGCGCTCGACGGTTACGAGCAAGCGCGAAAGTGCCGAGCTCAATGCGCCTTGAGAGGCTTGAAATTGTTCGAATGCTGCCGGGTCAGACAGTATGTCAGGCGAAATATTCATTTGTGAAACTTTGGTGCGGGCTTCGGTCACTTCCAACAGCACATCCTTTTCTTGCGCTGCGAAGCCTTTCACGGTTTCTATGAGATTCGGTATCAGGTCAGCCCGACGTTTGTACTGATTTTGGACTTCGCTCCAGGCCGCATTAACTGCTTCGTCATAGGTCGGAATGTTGTTAATGCCACAGCCAGAAAGTGTCAGCAGGGCAAAGGCCAGTAGGGTGGTTTTCACTGTTCGTAAGGTCATTCAAAGATCTCCCAATAATGCGACGAATCATAACACTCGGAAGGGCGGATCAGAGCCAATAGGGCGTTGTCGTTGCAATTGTTGAGGTAGCATGGGAGCCATGCTTAGTTTGAATCAGATTGCGTGTCGGCGTGATGGCAAGGTGTTGTTCGAAAGAGCCAGCCTCGTGATACACAAAGGGCAGAAAGTCGGGCTAACCGGTGCTAATGGCACCGGCAAGTCGAGTTTGTTCGCCATGATTACTAACACACTGGACGCCGATGAAGGTGAACTGACGCTACCAGCCGATACGGTGATCGGACATGTGGCTCAGGAGAGTGCGGCGTCGTCCAAACCTGCCATTGATTTCGTTCTTGATGGCGATAGCCATTTGCGTGAGCTGGAACGGCTTATTCAACAAGATGAAGCGCAAACCGATGGACTCACTCATGCACGTAGATTGGCGGACTACGAACAGGCCGGTGGTTACCAGGCAAAGTCCAAAGCCGGTGGCTTGATGCACGGGCTCGGATTCAGCGTGACTCAGCAAGACGAACCTGTATCCACTTTTTCCGGTGGTTGGCGTATGCGGCTTAATCTTGCTCAGGCCTTGATGCAACCTAGTGATCTACTACTGCTCGATGAACCTACCAATCATCTCGATCTGGATGCGGTGTTGTGGTTGGAGCAGTGGTTGCGGCAGTTCGCCGGCACGCTGTTGCTCATTTCTCATGATCGCGAATTTCTTGATGCAGTTACCAACCACACCCTTCACATCGAGCATCAAAAACTGACTCTGTATACCGGTAACTACAGTGCTTTTGAATCTATTCGGGCCGCACAACTTGCCAATGAGCAAGCCGTGTTTGCTCGCCAGGAAAAAAAGCGCGAAGCAATGCAACGCTTTGTGGATAGGTTTCGGGCTAAAGCAACAAAGGCTCGTCAGGCGCAAAGTCGAATAAAAATGCTCGAACGTATGACACTGAGTGCACCTGCGCATGTGGATTCGTCGTTTGAGTTTGAATTCGCTGCGTCGAAGGATTTACCTAACCCGCTGCTCAGTATTAAAGATGCGCGCATCGGATACGGTGATGTCACCGTTTTAAAAAGGATCAACCTCAGTGTTCAGGCCGGAGATCGCATCGGCTTGCTTGGAGCGAACGGCGCGGGGAAATCCACCTTGATCAAGGCCATGGTGGGCGAGCTCACTCCACTCGACGGAGAGCGAGTGCCGGCGCAAAAATTAAAGGTTGGGTATTTTGCCCAACACCAAGTCGACCAGCTCCGTTTGGATCGAACTGCCATACAAGCCCTGCAGGGTATCGATTCCAATCTAGGTGAAGCACTGGCCAGGGACTATTTAGGAAAGTTTGGATACCGGGGTGATCAGGCCTTACAACTCGTCAGTACATTCTCTGGCGGCGAACGGGCTCGGTTGGCGCTTGCATTGATTGTTTATCAACAGCCGAACCTATTGTTGTTGGATGAACCTACGAACCACCTGGATATTTCGATGCGACAAGCGCTCAGTGAGGCATTACAGAGTTTTGATGGTGCCTTGTTAGTAGTTTCCCACGACCGCAGTGTATTAAAAGCAACGGTGGACGATCTCTGGTTACTCAGTGACGGTTATGTGGCGCCTTTTACTGATGACTTGGATGGGTATGCCCGCTGGCTAAGTGAGCACCGCAGGCGACAAAGTGATATCCACACTCCGAGTGTTACCGAGCAGCAAGCAAAGCCCGATCGAAAGGAACAAAAAAGGCACGAAGCGGCCCGAAGAGCGAAAATAAGTCCATTACGTAAAATCGTTGATACACACTCGAAGTCGCTTGAAAAAGCCGAAGCAAGGCTGTGCGGTGTCCGTGACAGACTGTCTGCAAATGATCTATACAACGCAGAGAACAAGGAAAAACTGGCTCAGCTTCTGCGCGATGAGGCGGACCATAAAAAAGCGGTAGAACACCTTGAAGAAGAACTGCTTGATGCGATGCAGGCGCTAGAGCAGGTTGAAAAACAAATGCGCTCTTCGGAGCCTTGACAGGTAATCCTCATGATTAAAAAAATGGCTCTCGCCGCAACGTTGTTGATGAGCACCGCCACCTATGCGGACTCGCTGGATTCGTTGGGCAATTTGGATCAGGGTGACTTCCGTACATTGATGGAAAATATTGCGGCCGTTTCGCACTATCGAGGTATTACGCCAGCTGAGCCCTTGGGCACGCTGGGCTTTGATATTGGTATTGCGCTTTCTGCCACCGAGATTGACAACGACTTATTTGAACTGGCCAGCTCGGGATCGTATGATTTGAGCCGGTTCTTGCTACCTCGATTGCACGCGCATAAGGGCCTGCCTTTTGGCATTGATGTTGGGGCTTTTATAGGAGGCGTTCCAAGCACCGACTTTAATCTGCTCGGGGCTGAGGTTCGTTATGCCATTGTCTCCGGTAACGTCGCACTACCGGCGATTGCTATACGAGGAGGCTACACCGTCTTGCAGGGCTCTGACGAGATAGATTTAAGCAGTACTTCATTGGATATTTCAATCTCCAAAGGGCTGACGCTGATCACCCCGTACGCCGGCGCTGGATTGGTGCGGACTACCGGCTCAGCCAAAAATGTCAGCGAGTTGGATGAAGAGACTTCCAGTCTGAAAAAGTTTTTTGTCGGCGTGAACTTAAATTTGGGTGCTAATCTTACGCTAGAGGCTGATCGCACTGGCGACTACACCACATTCAGCATCAAAACGGGCTTGCGATTTTAACATCGCCAGGCTTTGCACACCGCTGGAGACTCCATGGAACCTGCTGGGGTGATCGGTTGTGCTACTGCGCGCTCAAGGACTTAAGAAAATTAACCAAATCCTCTCGTTCGTTATCGGTTAAATCCAACGGCCTTAGAATCGCTTCGCCCTGAGAATGCAGGCGAGTGGGATCAATATCTGCATAGGCGTCCACTACCGCTCGGAGTGTGGGTAAGCTGCCGTCGTGGGTGTAGGGGGCCGTGTGCGTCAGGTTGCGTAAACTGGGCGTTCGCCACTGACCAAAATTAACCTGGCCTAAGGTTACCGTCTCAGTTTTTAGTGCATCGTTGTGGTTATCAGATCGATTGTACTCACCCAGCAGATTGAAACGATCCTGCCGAACTCGTTTAATGCCCGCATAGCGGCCAGGGTCGACTTCACCAACACCTGTGAAGAACGGTCTGCCGGTGTCGTGAAATTCGGCGTTGGAAAAATTTGGTCCGAAGTGGCACACATGGCAGTTAGACTCGCCTAAAAAAAGTGTTAAGCCTCGAAGGGCGGATTTTGGATACTGACTCTGTTTCTCCAAGTCGTTTTTCTGAAGCGCCGACACATAGCGATCGAAGGGCGTGGCCGCCGATGACAGGGTCCGTAGATAGGCGCCGATAGTCTTCGCTGCGAGTACCAGGACCTCTTCGTCGTTGGTGGCAGTCTCATCGAGCAAATCAGCGTGGATTAACGCTGGTTCAAAGTACGGTTTGGACCGTAAACGATGGGCAATAGTCGTTACATCACCGCCCATTTCAATCGGTGAGAGCATAGGACGCAGTGAAGCAGCCCATAAGCTATCAGCACCGCCGTCCCATCCAAACCATCGTTGCAAACCGACATCGAGCAGACCTTGGGTATTTCGAACGTGTGTCTGAATACCTTGACCGGTAGTCAACCCATCAGTGAATCCCTTGGCTGCTTGATGACAGGTCGCACAACTGATGGTCTTAGAGCTGGACAAATCAGCATCGAAGAACAAACGCTCACCCGCCTTCTCCGCCCATGCCTGTCCAGAGAATTCATTCCCAGGGTCTGCAGGGGGCTGCAAAGGCCATCCGGCGAAGGCGTCGAGCAACCTCTTCTCTGCGGATGTGAGTTCTGGCTCTAACGCATCAGCGGTGGCCGAGGCTGTCACTAGCAGGGTTAACAGTGCTAGCGCTATCGCCAGGCTGTCGTTAGCGTATTGCAAAATCGTGTGTTAAGGATCGCCGCTTACCGTTGGTGAGCAAGTGAACTTGCCATTGCCAATTCCCGGGCATATGCAGCAGTAAGCCTTCGGCACGAACTGTGACTTGGGACGGAGACGATTCGAGTCGTTGATAGTTCGGCGCATAGTTCATTCCATGGCCGTGTGCCGGCATCGCAGCATCGAGCTCAATATCTGTGTCAATCAGTTGATCACCACAAACGGTCACATTCACTGGAAACGGCTTGCTGACCTCAATATTCTCTGGTGTTTCGATTCTGACAATGACGCTATCATCTTCCAAAATAATAGTTTGTTTGTCGCTGACGTTCCGACAAGGGTCCCCCTGCGTTGAGTCGGCGTCATCGTCCGCTTTTTTCAAACGATTTTCATTCCACACAGGCATCAGCAAGTCGTAGGCATTCTGCCAGGCCACTCGTTTAGCCAGTGCCGATGGTAGTGAATTTAGCCAAACGCGAGATGATGCGGCATGATCGGGTAAAAAATACATGCGTTCAGGCGTATAGGTGTCAGTACCCAACATCAGTCGATCGGGAAATTCTTCAAACAAGGCTACCCAGTCTGCGCTTAAACTGCCGCCACTTCCAACATCCGAGCGGAAGGCTAGGTCGGCCCATAGCCTCTCATGCTGCCGCAGCACCTCGGCGATCTCTGGCGGCGATTCAAAACCAGAGTGTGCCCAAATCACTTTGACAGTTGGGCTTTGTGCTAATAGCCGAGTCACAGCGTCAGCATCAGAATGAGCGTGCAGGATTAGATTATGTGCGTCTGCCAATTCAACGATTCGTCGAGGAATGTCCAAATCGGCATCCGATCCGTACAGATGAAACTCACCAATGGTGGCGTAGCGATTCTTTTCGAGCAACGTTTCCACATACGCCAATGCGTCAGGGTCGGTGAACCAGGTACCGGTTTCTCCGCGTCGACGATAAGGGCGAAGTCCGGGGACAATCAAGTCGGGAGCCAGTTCGGACAGTAGCTGCGTGCCATTGTCATCGGAGCTGGATACCAGGGCAAATTTCAAGTTCGCTTCGCGCATCAATTCAATAACACGCTCTGGCGGCGTGAGCTCGACGGAATCGTGGCTGTAATGCACGTGCGCATCTGCGATGGGCAGTTCATCATTGGCCAGCGCAGTCTGCGCAGATAGGATCGTTATGACCACCAAAGTACGGCGAAGCATGGGAGTCTCCAGCTCAATGTCGTTTCTGTGTGAGCTCTTTATACATTGATTGTTCGTCACAAACCCGCTCGGTGATCGCAACCTGGCCTGATAGTTAAGAATTTGCACGGTTTTTTCACAATTGAGACTGAAAATGGTCGATTCTAACGGTGACGACATTAACGTTAACTTGAATCATTAATGTGCGTTTGGGCCCTCTAAGCCAATGTCAAAGGCTAACGTTTTGTTCACTTGAACCTATAGAAATTCCGATTACAGTCAGCGCTGTCCTGGCCAGGATCCCTGATTACTTTTGCAATTGGAGATAGATGATGAAACGATTTCTTTTGGTAACAGCTTCAGCACTACTGTGCGGTAATGCGATGGCGGCAGGTCCACAATGTACCACTGAAGAACGTGATTCCTGGATGCCTGAGGACGAGTTTAAGCAGCAGGCTGAATTACTTGGGTATGACCCTAATACGTTGAATGTATCGGAAGGGAATTGCTACACGTTGACATCACTGGATGCAGCCAATGAGGATGCCATGGATTATTTCGACCCTATGACGGGGCAGCGTATTGAGCAGTAAAAGAAGGCTTTGATGGTACTGGTACTAGGATCAAACCCACCGCCACCAGGATTATTGAGGCCGTTAACTCAGCTTGGTGACGGTGGGGTTTTAGGCATTTGCGCATCGGTGGTTCTAAAGACGAACTACCGATGGCGCAATTTTACAGTGAGGCAATCCGTCGGAGTTGCTCTTTCAACTGCTCAAGTGCGCTTTGTGCCTCAACCAGTTTGTTGCGCTCGGCCTCGACCACCTGTGCCGGGGCTTTGTCGGTAAATCCCTGGTTTGCTAGTTTCCCGCTAAGCCTTTTTATCTCGCCTTCGAGTTTTGCAGTCTGTTTTTCCAAACGCGCTGTTTCAGCGGCTTTGTCAATCAGGCCTGCCATCGGTATCAGTAGCTCCATCTGATCGACCAATGCGACGGCCGATTCTGGGCGTTCATCGTCTGAGCTAATGAGCGTGATGGAGTCCAGCCGTGCCAATGAAGAAATCATCGATTCAAACTCTTTGAGTCGATCTTGATCGCTGGCTGAGCTTCCAGCCACAAACAGAGGCAGTCGTCGGCCAGGATTGATATCCATTTCTGAGCGAATCTTTCGCACACCCATCACAACGGCTTTTAACCATTCAATCTGAGATACCGACGCTTCGTCTATGTTGCTTAGTTCGGCGGTAGGATAGGGTTGCAGGGATACGGTGTCGCCAGATTTTCCAGCCAGTGGCGCTACCGACTGCCACAACTCTTCAGTGATAAAGGGCATGAACGGGTGCATAAGACGCAGTACACTTTCCAGCACACTTACTAAAGTGATCCGTGTGGCTTGTTTAATATCCTCGGAAGATTCACCGGTTAAGGTGGGTTTGGCGAGTTCCAGATACCAGTCGCAGTATTCATTCCAGACAAATTCGTACATGTCGTTGGCGGCTAAGTCGAATCGGTAGGATTCGATGTGCTTCGCTACCGAGCTTTGGGTCTGTTGAAGCCGAGATACGATCCACTGGTCTGCTACGTTCTGTGAAGTTGGCGTATACGATGGATCCATTCCTTCGGTGTTCATCAATACATAGCGTGTTGCGTTGTACAATTTATTGCAGAAATTCCGATAGCCTTCCACTCGTTTTAAATCAAAACGAATATCCCGCCCGGTTGACGCTAAAGACGCAAACGTGAATCGCAGTGAATCAGTGCCAAAACTGGCAATACCATCGGGGAAGTCCTTGCGGGTTTGTGCCTCTATGGTTGGGGCTAGATGTGGCTGCATTAAATTGGTGGTACGTTTGGCGACTAAGTCCTCAAGACTGATGCCTTCGATAATATCTAAAGGATCGAGGACATTGCCTTTGGACTTTGACATTTTCTGACCCGAGGCATCGCGCACCAGACCGTGCATATAAACTTCGCGGAAGGGCACTTTACCGTCCATGAAATAGGTGCCAAACATCACCATGCGAACCACCCAGAAGAAAATGATGTCGAAACCGGTCACGAGGACAGAGCCGGGGTAAAACGTTTTTAACGCATCGGTCTTCTCGGGCCAGCCTAACGTTGAGAAAGGCCATAGCCCCGATGAAAACCAGGTATCGAGAACATCTTCATCTTGAGTCAAGCCAACAGTGGGTTCGATGGAGTATTTTTCTCGAACCTGCTCCTCTGACTCTCCTACATACACCTGGCCCGCTTGATCATACCAAGCGGGGATTCTGTGACCCCACCAGATTTGTCGGCTGATACACCAGTCTTGAATGTTCTCCAACCATTGAAAATACGTCTTGGACCAATTTTCAGGTACGAACTTAATTTGCCCAGATTGAACCGCAGCAATGCACGGCTCGGTTATAGCGCTCCACCCACCAGCACGACCATCCTGCTGAACCTTTTTGGTGAGATCGACATACCATTGATTGGTTAAATAGGGTTCCACGACCGAGCCACTGCGATCCCCGCGTGGCACCATGAGCTTATGGTCTTCGGTTTTTGCCAGCAAACCGAGTGCATCGAGATCGGCGACGACATTTTTTCGTGCAACGAATCGATCAAGTCCTTGGTACTTTTCTGGAACCGAATCGTTTAGCGAGGCATCTTCATTGAAAATATTGATCAGTTCAAGATTGTGGCGCTGGCCCAGGGCATAGTCGTTGAAGTCGTGAGCCGGTGTGATTTTTACGCAACCCGATCCGAACTCTCGGTCGACGTAGTCATCGGCGACAATCGGGATTTCCCGTCCAACCAGAGGCAGTGTGATGGTTTGACCGATTAGGTGTTGGAATCGTTCGTCTTCTGGGTGAACCGCAACGGCGGTATCACCGAGCATCGTTTCAGGCCGAGTGGTGGCAACAATAAGTTCAGCGCTACCATCAGTGAGAGGATACTTGAAATGCCATAAATGTCCATTCTCCTCTTCGCTCAGAACTTCCAAATCCGACAATGCGGTGTGTAACACCGGGTCCCAATTCACCAAGCGCTTGCCGCGATAGATCAGTCCATCATCGTAGAGCTTGATGAAAACATCTCGAACGGCCCGTGAGCTGCCTTCATCCATGGTGAAGCGCTCGCGAGACCAATCCGGCGATGCTCCCAGGCGGCGAAGCTGTCGGGTTATCGTGCCACCAGATTCTTCCTTCCACTCCCAGACTTTATCGATGAATGCTTCGCGTCCCAGATCGTGGCGGGTTTTATCGATTTGATTAAGTTGTCTCTCCACCACCATTTGCGTGGCAATTCCGGCGTGGTCGGTGCCTGGCTGCCAAAGCGTGTTGTATCCAAGCATTCGGTGGTAACGGATCAGGCAGTCCATGACGGTATCTTGGAACGCATGGCCCATATGCAGAGTGCCAGTGACGTTCGGTGGCGGGATCATGATGCAATAAGGATCGCCATTTCCACTGGGCGCAAAATAGCCGCTGTCCTCCCAGATGTTGTACCAGCGTTGCTCGATAGCCTGGGGGTTGTAGGTTTTTTCCATGAAATCTTTAAATGTGTGGGGCGTCAGGGAACGCTTTTGGCGCGTTCTAGAAGTCTTTTTATATCTTTACGAAGTTCAGTTATATGGCGATCGACCACTTCGTCAATCATAAGCTCGATTTCATCATCTTCCAACTGTTGATTGTTACAGAGTGTCGGCTGCGCCTCGCTGAGCAAGGGATCGTCATCATCGGAACTGTTCATGGCTTCTTTGAGCAGAGCATGGTCCGCTTCAGCGTTAGGCCCGGTAGGCTTGCCATTCTGTTCCATTTCAGCATTGAGCTCAACAGGATGGGTAAAGTCGAAGGCTAAATTTCCTTGGTCTGAGGTATCGAAATCAGTCGAGCTACCATCAGCAGCTGCAACGGCCGAACTTTGCGCGCCTTGGCGAAGGGATTCGAGTTCTGCAAGAACCTCATGGCCTAAACGCGTGGATTGAATAATGGATTCGTTACCGGTTTCCACTACTGATTTGAGAACTGGTAGATCATCTTTAGCCGTCGCCATCATCGTGCCCTTAATAATTCAGATTGAGCCTGAGGTGCAATGGATTCAAAAGTCCATTAGTTCGCACCTGCGATGAGTATAGGACTACATTTTGTGGTGTTGCAGTGGATAACCGCGTTGTTTGTAGAAGCGATAGCGTGCGCGGCCTGTTTCTCTGACCTCTTCGGCCTGGCTGACCACTTCTAGCGTGCGTTCGAATCGGCTAAAAAATGGAGGCACGTCGTCTGCCAGATTGATCAGCACCCGTCGGTCAGCACCAGGTGCGCCAGTTGAGAGTAGTACCGGATCGTTGTCGAGCGCATTGTTCGGTTCGTTTGCCGGCATGACCCGGTGGGGCACAAAGCTGTCGGCACGGAAATTCCACAGCAGGGTATCCAGATGTGTGAGTATCGATTCATCACTGGCATGAATAAAGACACTCTTGTCTCTCTGCACGGCTTTTTCAGCCAACTTACAGACCAATTCCAGTCTGGTTTCAGTACCGGTGTCGGGCAACACATAAAAATCTATTTTAGTCATCAGACTTGATCAACTAGATATTGCATTAGCAGCGGAACGGGACGGCCCGTAGCGCCTTTTTGTGCGCCACCGTGCCAAGCGATACCGGCAATATCCAAATGGGCCCATGAGTACTCCTGTGCAAAGCGTGACAAAAAACAGCCGGCGGTAATCGAGCCTGCACCCTTGCCACCGATATTGGCGATATCAGCAAAATTGGAATCCAGCTGTTCCTGGTACTCGTCCCATAACGGTAGTGGCCAGGTGCGATCACCCGAGGTCTCGCCTGCCTCGATCAGCGCGTCGCTGAGAGTATCGTCGTTTGCCATAACCGCACTGGCAACGTGTCCTAGGGCCACAATACAGGCTCCGGTTAGCGTTGCGACATCGATGACCGCTTTGGGTTTGTAACGTTTGACATACGTCAGGGTGTCGCACAATACCATGCGGCCTTCCGCATCCGTGTTCAGTACCTCAATGGATTGTCCGCTCATAGTGTCAATGACATCCCCGGGTCGGGTGGCATTCGCATCAGGCATATTTTCAGCCGCGGCAACGACGCCAACGATATTGCAATTTAGTTTCATTCGACACACGGCCTCTATCACTCCGAAGACGCTGGCCGCTCCGCACATATCGAATTTCATTTCATCCATAGCCGCAGAGGGTTTGATGGATATGCCGCCGGTATCAAAAGTGACACCCTTACCCACCAGCACGATTGGCTTGTCTTTAGTTTTGCCACCTTGGTAATTCATGCAAATAAGCTGTGCGGGCTCGGTACTGCCTTGGCTCACCGCGAGGAACGCATTCATACCCAGCTTGTTTAATTCCTTATCGCCTAGCACTGTTGTGCGTAAGGCGGAATGTGTTCTAGCGAGTGCGCGTGCTCGTTTGGCCAGATAGCGAGGAGTGCAAATGTTGGGAGCGAGATTACCCAAGTCTCTCGCTAGCGATATACCCGAACCATTGCCCAGTCCGCGCGCTAAATAGGCTTTCACTCTGGATGTGGCCTTAGCGACCTGAATGACGGTTTTTTTCAAGCTCGCTTCGTTATGCTTTTCAGAGCGGGTGTGTCCGGTAAATTGATAACTTGCGTACAGCAGTGCTTCGGTCAGCTGTTGCACTTGCCAGGCCTCATCGTGACCGTCTACCTCCAGATCGGTGGGAACGGTCAGGGTGGCGTTTTCGGCACCGCTGTTGATCAGCGCTTTGGCCAGCGCTTTGCTCATAGAGCGATAATCCTTCGCCGTCACCTTTCGATACCGTCCGCAACCGGCAAGCAGTACACGATCGAAATGGCTGCCTGTCAGTTCATGCAGCATCAATGTTTTCCCGGATTTACCATCAAAATCACCGCGCTGCATGGCTCTTTTAATAGCGCCATTACTCGCAGTATTGAGGGTTTTGGCAGTTCCGGACAGTGCGCCAGAGCCTACTGCAATGACTAGGCAGGAATTCTTCGACGACGCCGATGGTTTCGTGGATACGGTGATGTTCATGGTAATTTCTAACGAGTGTGCTGTGGCAGTGTAGTGAATCAGGCTAGGCAAGTCAGCACCGACACGCTAGTCTACAAGGGTGCGGTGCTTGCGCACACTCTCTTCACTAACGCTAATTTGAACAAATCGTGCGCATTCTCGATCGCTATCTCATGAAAGAAATGTTGCTGACGTGGCTGGCGGTCACGGTGGTACTTCTGGTCATTATGATTGGCAATGTGTTGGCCCGCAGTTTAGCGAGGGTCACAGATGGTGGTGTCTCTGCCGAAACCGTTCTGATACTGGTTGGTGTTAAATCGATCAGTCTGTTGGTGACGCTGATACCGCTGGGTATGTATTTAGGCATTCTGTTGGCTCACGGTCGCTTCTATCGCGATAACGAAATGACGGTGATGCAGGCGTGT
Organism: Gammaproteobacteria bacterium; assembly: GCA_019634245.1. Next base: position 3,247 of record JAHQVR010000119.1, on the reverse strand, counting down.
GGCGTGAGTTGGTTAGACCTACTAAGGCCCACGGCTGTGGTAGGGCTGTTGGGTGTGCTGTTGATTTCAGCGCTGACGATCTTTGCCTCTCCCTGGGCGGCGCGATATGAACAGACATTGAAAACTCAAATTGACGAGCAATCTGCGTTGAGCTTGCTCACACCTGGTCGGTTTGTTGAGTCCAGCGATGGTCGAGCCATACTGTTTGTCAAGGAAGCGAGTGCTGATAAAACCCAATTGAACGATGTGTTTATGTACCGCCAACGGGAAGGTGCCAGGCCCGCTGTAGATAGTGCGCGGTTTGCTACTTATCAGAAAAATGCTGAAACCGGAGACGAGTTTTTGGTATTGAGTGAAGGGCAATCGAGCATAGGTCGGCCGGGAGAGGCTGATTTTACCGTTACAGATTTTAAACGGCAGGGGGTTTTGCGACCTCGGGAACTGCAAACTGAGCCTCGTTTAAGAGGTGAGGCCATGAGCCTGACGCAGTTGTGGCAGTCGGGGGAAAATAAAGACATGGCCGAAATTCAATGGCGCATTTCCATACCGATTGCGGCCTTGTTGTTGGCATTGTTAGCAGTGCCGCTGAGCTATACGTCCCCACGGGAAGGCCGTTTTTCAAAAATTGCCATCGCGATTCTGTTGTATATCCCTTACGCAAACCTGTTAGTGCTGTCCCGCAAATGGATTGCCAGTGGTGTTTTACCGAGTTGGGTGGGGCTTTGGCCGATTCATCTGTTGATGTTAGCGTTAATTGTGTACTTTTTAGTTCGTAGACAAGGGCTGGCATGGATAACTGGTGGGTATAAACAGGCTGTGCCCACGCAGGTGAGCCTGTGATCCATTCCTACGAACGCTGTATTCATCGCGCAAGTGCCTCCCAATGATCACCACACTTGATCGGTATATCGGGCGTTCAATTCTGATGACCAGCTTGCTGGTTTTACTCACCTTGCTTTCCCTGGCGGGAGTATTTTCGTTTATCGCTGAGTTGGAAGATGTGGGAAAGGGGAGTTATTCGGCACTGCTTGCTGCGCAATATGTGCTGCTCACGCTGCCAGGTAAAGCCTATTTATTGTTTGCTCCGGCCGTTTTATTAGGAGCGTTGCTGGGTTTGGGTGCCTTAGCGAGCAACAGCGAACTTACGGTGATGCGAGCAGCAGGTGTTTCAGTGGGCAGAATAATAAGGGCCGTGTTGCTTACCGGTGTGGGTCTGATGCTCTTCATAGCGATATTGGGTGAGACATTACTGCCCAAATCTGAACAAATTGCCGAAGAATTGCGTCTCACGGCGCTGGAGCAGCGGCTCTCTGTTAAGGGAAATAGTGGTTTGTGGGTCCGATCTGGCCAAAGATACGTCAATATTTCGACAGTAATGCCTGATTTCACGCTGCTGGACGTTACTGTGCTCTTATATCAGGATCACCAACTGAAGTCTTCAATTGGGGCTGCGCGCGCCAAACAACAAGGCAATGATTGGTTGTTAGAGGACATCAACATCACAACTTTTGAACCTGAAAGTGTTGAAAAGCGTTTTGTTGAAAGCGAAGTTTGGCAAAATTTAGTGGGTAATGACACAAATGAACCTGTTCCCACTTTGGTGAGCGCAGATGTACTAAAAAGTTTGTCAATATCGCCCGAAAGCCTGTCAGCTCGCAATCTTTACGACCAAGTTAACTACCTCAGAGCTAACCAGCTCGACAGTAAAAGCACAGAATTAGCCCTGTGGGTGAAGGTTTTGAGCCCTTTCGCGACTATGGTGATGTTGATGCTCTCGCTTCCATTTGTGTTTGGATCTCAACGAAGTGGCGGAGCGGGACAAAAGATATTCATCGGCATACTGCTCGGTATCAGTTATGTGCTGTTGAACAAACTTCTGACACAATTGGCGTTAGCAAATGGTTTGGCACCGTTTATAAGTGCTTTGATCCCTCTTTTATGCTTCTTAGCAATCGCAGTTATTGGAATTCAACGTGTTGTTTAGTGAGCATCGCTTTTTGCTGGGTCAGAGCGCTCCGATAGTGGAAAAATCTGTCTGATATTCAACGCGTCAAAATAACCTATCTAATTGATTTTAATACAATTTTTGTACGAGAAAGTTGGTCGTGAATCGGCCGGTTTTTCGCATCAAAAAATGCTCCTATATACGTGAAAAAAAACAAAATTGACCCCAAAAAGAAGCGTATCAAACACTGAACAAACGTAATTTTGGTTGTTTGTTCACTGATGAGTTGTAACCGCCAAGCTTGCATTCCCAACGTTTGTCCACCGCGTTGCCAACACCAACAATAAAACACAAATGCAATCGGATACATCGCCAACACATAAAATGGGTGAGTAATGGCTTCTCCTCCATTCAATCCAACAGCAATTGCTGTGATGACAAAAAAAATTGCGATTAACAACAGACCGTCATAAAGAAAGGCCAGCAAGCGTCGCCAAAGAAGCAGTTGGTGGGATGAATTGTTTTGCATGTTTTTTTGTGTTTGATCCGAAAAACACTATATATAAGGTGTTTTTAGCTGTTGTCGATTGTCAAAATTTGCGCAAATCACAAGAGTTTGATGTGTAAATTCAGCTGAATTGAGATGTGTTCAACACGCTAATTTCCGTGTTTGAAGCGTAAATTTTTTTTAATTTTAAACTTGCAGTTGAAATAAGTATGAACTATGTGGACAATGCGCAACTTGAAAGCAAGTTGTAAAAGTTTTCATTGTGCATGTTTAATTCGAATGTTTTTTGTTCGTTTAAACAAATATTCAACGTATAACGCTAAAGATTTTTTGTAATTGGCCTATATTTTGGATATACAACGTCACAGTCAATAGATGACTGTTGTGGGAGTCTTCTGACTCCATTAATTTTAACTAGGTTATGTCAGGAGTATTCCATGGCTCGAATCAGTAAACCTAAAGCTGCTGCACCTGCTAAAGCAGGCCGCAAAAAGGCTAAAGGCAAGAAGAAGGCTGCGGCTAAGCGGTCTACCAAGAAACGCGCAACTAAAAAGCGTGCCACCAAAAAGCGCGCTACTAAAAAGCGAGCGACCAAAAAGCGAGCAACTAAGAAGCGTGCAACCAAGAAGCGCGCTACTAAGAAGCGTGCTACTAAGAAGCGTGCAACCAAGAAGCGCGCTACTAAGAAGCGTGCAACCAAGAAGCGTGCAACCAAGAAGCGTGCTACTAAGAAGCGTGCTACTAAGAAGCGTGCAACCAAGAAGCGTGCTACTAAGAAGCGTGCTACTAAGAAG
>JAHQVR010000118.1 GCA_019634245.1 Gammaproteobacteria bacterium | reverse complement strand
TAACCCACTCGACTTTGCTGATGTGGTCACCACCACCACTCACAAAACCTTGCGTGGTCCGCGCGGAGGAATGATCTTGTCCAACGATCTCGATCTGGGCAAAAAATTAAACTCTTCAGTATTTCCTGGTCTACAAGGCGGCCCTTTAATGCATGTTATCGCGGCTAAAGCCGTGGCCTTCGGCGAAGCCTTAAAGCCCGAGTTTAAAACCTATTCTCAAAACGTGATCAACAATGCCGAGGTATTGGCAAAAACAATTTCCCAAGGTGGTTCGGACATCGTTTCTGGTGGCACAGACACTCACTTGTTACTGGTTGATTTGCGCAATAAGAAACTTACCGGAAAAGCGGCTGAAGCTGCGCTGGGCAACGCTGGTATTACGTGTAATAAAAACGGTATTCCATTCGATCCAGAATCGCCATTTGTCACCTCAGGTATACGCTTAGGCACACCGGCGGCAACCACAAGAGGCTTTGGTGCGGCTGAATTTACTCAGGTTGGCGAAATGATCAATACGGTGCTGGATGGCTTGTCCGAGAATGGTGAAGAGGGAAATGCCAAAACTGAAAGCGCAATTAAAGAATCAGTTATGGCGCTTACCGCTAAGTTTCCGATTTACTAGCTATCATTTCAACGGTCCAGAGCGGGCCGGTGAGGCATGCTTCTATGATTGATTCGGACTTTAATGTTGAAGTCCGTTTCAACAGTAGTACCTTGCCCTCATAGCCAACACTGCTGAGTTTGAGAAAATTGAATTGAGTATTTTTAGGGCAAACTTTCGCAAGCCACCCCATCTCCATCCTGATCTAAACTGTGGTGTCGTTTTGTGGATCATCACGAAAAATTAGATTAGGCGCCAAGCGGAACTATCACTCATCAATTATTTACCACTGATCTCACCACTGAACTCACCACTGAACTCACCACTGATCGCGTGGAATAATAGCGCCACGATGTGAAATAACTCGACATGCACAAGCATGCCCTGCCTGCAATGCATCTTGCTCGTCTTTTCCGTTGAGAATTGAGCTTAAATAGCCAGCATTAAAGCTATCACCTGCAGCTGTAGTGTCTACAACTTTAAGTTCGCAAGCCGGTGGCGCTGCTTTTTGCGCTAATGATTCGTGAATAGATTGATCAACTGAACCGTTTAACGACCTAGGTCCCAACTCACCTCGTTTCAGCGCACCCTTCACAACACCATAAGCTCGAAATCGCGCTAGCAAAGCAGCTTCATCGACATCATTGAACAACATCTTTTCATCATCAATTGATGGCAATGCAATGTCAGTTATACGCCAAGTCGCAGCAATGGTCTCTCTCGCCACACCGGCAGATTCCCACAGTGCGGGCCGATAGTTAGAATCAAATACTACGTTAACATGCTCTTCGCTTCGAAGTCTGGCAAGTTCTGCAAGCAATGCCACACGAACAGCATTAGGGAGAATAGCTAACGATATTGCAGATAAAAATATAACGTCGAATCCGCTTAGCACGTCAAAGTTGTACTGCTGTTCTTCTGACCCTTCTTGAAATAGTGTGCGCGCGGCTGATTCACTGCGCCAATAACTAAAACTACGCTCACCCGATTGATCAGTCGTTATTGCATAAAGGCCAACCAAACGTTCACTTGATCGCCTTATCCTTGAGGTATTAACTGACTCATCGTTTAGGCGTCGAATTAACCGATCAGACAATGCATCCTCCCCTACGACCGAGATATAAGAGACTTCCGATGTCTCACCCAGCATCCTGTTCAGGTAGATCGCTGTATTCATGGTGTCACCAGCAAATCCTAAAGACGGCGCCTGGTCTTCATCGCTACCCAGCATAAGTTCAGCCATCGCCTCACCAACACATGCTATTCGAATAGTTGAATTATTTTTTTCCACTGATTAGATTCACACTCTGGTTTTTATCAGACAAGTAACACGTGCTATTCATCCGAGCACTTATGAACACTTCTAAACACTTCTAATAGGCGCTTCTACTAGGCGCTTCGTGATGCATAGTAAGCTTGGACAATTGGTTCTTTGTGTACACGCTCCTGATGTGCGGCCAGCGCCGGGCTAAGGTTATCGACAAAGTCTGCAGGTATATGATCCAGATTTCCAGAACGCAACATTTTTAGCATTGTCGCCATTTTTAAGTCGGCGATAGTCAGGCATTGATCTGCAAAGTAGTTACCTCCGCCGCGAGCCAATAGCCCATTGAGGCCTTTGAGAAATACAGTGAGGCGACCGTTCATCAGCACCTCCCGTGCTTGCTTTAGCTCATCGCCTTCGAGTCCGAAAGTCTGCACAACATAATGATTGAGATCTTCAAGCGCATCAAGCACTTCATCACAATACAGCGCCTGTAATGGGTCGTCGGGATATAAGTTGCACATCTTACCCACATAACGACTGATCGCGTTTGACTGCGTAACAACTTTGCCGTCCATTTCAATAAAAGGCACAGCATGAAACGGAGCAGCTGTGCGTTTCTCACCAAATTCTGGAAATGACCAGCGAACATCCTGATACGCTAATCCAGCAGCGTGCAGAGCAATGCGAGCAGGCTCTGCTCTTCCGCCATCTATATCAAAATAGGTCAATTTGTAATTGCTCATATTTTTCCGATCCGTATCTGGCCATTTAAGGGTAAATATTAATTTCACTAAGGATAAACCAAAATGTCATAAACGGCTGATGGACTGGACTATTAAAGGACTAAATCTGATCGTAAATTCGCCACCGTTTTCCGCTAGGATCTCTACTGGAAGTCTGATAGATTGATCATATGAACGATGTTACACCGGACAAAAACCTCAATTTACCCAGTGAAAGCCGAGCACAACTTGCCGGTTCGCTAAAAACACAGGGCTACATTACCGACGCTTCACTTATTTCCAGTCTGTATTTGCTTGAGAAACTAGGCAAACCCTTATTGGTTGAAGGCGAAGCCGGCGTCGGCAAAACCGAGATAGCCAAATGTCTGGCAAAGGCACAAGGGCGAAAACTCATTCGTCTCCAATGCTACGAAGGCCTGGATGCACAACACGCCTTGTACGACTGGGACTATCAACGCCAATTGCTAGCCATTCAAATGGCCGGGCAAATGGCCGGGCAAATCCCGGGGCAAATGAGTGATCAAACACAACTACACTCAGAATTGGCTGGTGTAACGCCATCATCAAATGTACCTGATATAAAGCAAGCGCTATACAGCGAAGAGTACTTGCTAAAACGCCCCCTGTTCGCAGCCATTGCGTCAGAAGAACCTGTGGTATTGTTGATCGATGAAATTGACCGCGCAGATCAGGAGTTTGAAGCGTTACTACTCGAAGTTCTCTCTGATTTTCAAATTAGCATACCGGAGCTTGGCACTTTTCAAGCACGCTCCAAACCTTCAGTAATACTAACTTCTAATGGCATAAGGGACTTAAGCGATGCATTGCGCAGACGCTGTTTATACCATTACATCGACTACCCCCACAGCGACAAAGAACAAAAAATAATTCGTTCCAGACTACCGGGAATAGACGAAAATCTGGCAAAACAAGTGGTATCTTATGTACAGAAACTACGCACCGTTGGTATGCGAAAAACACCCGGGGTTGCTGAGTCAATTGATTGGGCTAGCGCGCTTATGGCAATTGGTGTTGACGATATTAGGGCCGCACCTGAACTCACAGACAGCACGCTTTCATGTCTTGTAAAAACCCGTAACGATCTGGAACTGCTTAAACGCGAGCAGGCAGCGCTGTACGGCAATGAGCCCGATGCAAACTCACAACAATAGCATTCCCAGTGTCACTAATAGGGTTTTGGAGTTTGCCTCCTATTTGCGAGCTTATAACTTTGCAGCAAACCCAAGCAGCATAAACGATGCACTGCGTGTTGCAGCAGAACAATCTCTTCACGATCATCACCTGCTTCAAGATGGGTTCAGGGCTTGTTTCTGCAAAACACCAGAACAATGGAAGAATTTTGACAAGCTTTTTGTTGCATACTGGAAAAACCAGATAAGCGTATCCGAAGATGAAACAGCGGACGGCTCGAATGGCGCCGTTACCAGCACTCCACAAACTCAGCGTTTTGTTGGCTTCGCCGGCACATCGAGCGATGCAGAGCAATCTGTCAATGTATACGGTTCTGGCGATTACTCCGCTTTGTCATTGGCAGATTTTCGATTCGTGTTTAATCCAGTAGAAAAGCAACTAATTGATCAGTACGTCGATGAGCTTGCCCAGCGATGCCGCAGACGTTATGTACGAAAAACGCGTATAGCCAGCTCGGGCTCAAGAGTAGCATTACCGCAATCGATCAAACAATCATTGCGCTACCAGGGTGCTGTGTTTCAATTGAAGTATCACGCCAAGATAAAGAAACTACCTAGTTTTGTACTATTGCTTGACATCAGTCAGTCAATGGATATTTACGCCAGGTTGTTTCTGCGATTTACCAGAAAGTTACTTTCAGTATTTGAAAGCTCACACGCATTCGCATTCAACATAGAACTCATTGATTTAGGCAGAGGTTTCCACACGTTAGAAGAGTCAGACTTCGAACACACTATTAACACAGCATCGCAAGGATGGATTGGCGGTACCCGAATAGCAAAATCATTCGAGACCTTTAATGAATGCCATTTAAACAACTTAGTTAAATCACACACAACCATATTAGTATTCAGTGATGGCTGCGATACTGCCTCACCTGATGATTTGGCCAAACAGGTTCGCATTTTTGCCAATCGCGCACGCCGAGTCATCTGGGTTAACCCGCTACTGGGTAGAATTTCAGACGATCACCCCGACCCAAGAATGCGTCCTGTAAAACCGTATTTAACGCATTATATGAGCTCGCATAACCTACCAAGCTTGCTTCAACTTCAACGAGTTTTACTAAGCTAACCCTACTTTTTCTCCAATGCAGCCTTTAGCGACATGGCCAATGCCGACTGTGCAACAGGCTCAGTTGTTTTTTTATTCTGCGAAGATTGTCTGGCCTGCTTGCGGAGCTTGTCCGGTTTTGACGGCCTTCGCTGAGCCACACTTTTTTCAGTTCTGCTTCGCGCAGGCAAGCCTTGTTCATCAGCACTGTCGTTCAACCGCATAGATAATGCAATTCGATTTCTGGCAACATCGCAACTCATCACTTTCACTTTAACGATGTCACCTGCTTTCACCACCGATCGAGGATCTTTTACGAACGTATCAGACAAAGCCGATATGTGCACCAAACCATCTTGGTGTACACCAATATCAACAAAGGCACCAAATGCGGTAACGTTGGTGACTTGCCCCTCCAATATCTGATCAGGTTTTAAGTCGCTTATCTTCTCGATACCATCGGCGAATGCCACGGTTTTAAACTCTGGCCTTGGATCGCGACCAGGTTTATCCAGCTCCGCAAAAATGTCTTTTACCGTAGGTTCACCAATTTTGTCGTCAGTAAACAGTGCCGGATTCAACGAGGACAGAAAATCACTATCGCCAATCAACTCAGCCAATGGCCGCTCAGCGTGTTTTACAATTCGCTTGACCACAGGATAACTCTCAGGATGAACACCTGATGCATCGAGCGGGTTACTGCCTTTTCGAATACGAAGAAAGCCTGCTGATTGTTCAAACGCTTTTGGCCCGAGCCTGGGTACCTTCTTTAACTGCGCCCGACTGTCAAAGGCCCCGTGCTCATCGCGATAAGCCACAATATTCTCGGCTAATGTCGGTGACAAACCAGCCACGCGCGATAGCAAGGTAGCCGATGCTGTATCAAGATCAACACCCACTGCATTCACACAATCTTCAACCGTAGCATCCAGACTTCTGGCTAATGCGGTTTGAGATACGTCATGCTGATATTGTCCAACCCCAATTGCCTTCGGGTCTATCTTCACAAGCTCTGCAAGCGGGTCTTGCAGTCGTCGTGCTATTGATACAGCCCCTCGAATGGTTACATCCAGATCGGGAAATTCTTCTTCGGCTACTTTTGATGCAGAATAAACTGAAGCACCAGCCTCAGAAACCAACACCTTGGTTAGCCTTGGCAGTTTAGTATGACTAATGATCTCATCGGCAAGCTTTTCGGTTTCACGACTGGCAGTACCATTACCGACAGCGATAAGCTCGATATGGTTTTGCTTACACAAGTTGGAGAGCGTTTCCAGCGCATCGCGCCACCGCTTTTGAGGTGCGTGTGGATAAACTGTTGCATGCTCAATCACTTTTCCATGTGCGTCAATCACTGCCACTTTCACACCTGAACGGTAACCTGGGTCCAGCCCCAGAGTGGGTCGAGCACCGGCTGGTGCCGACAATAATAAATCTTGCAAGTTGGCCGCAAAAACGCTGATGGCCTCAGCATCAGCTTTTATTTTCAGCGCTGTGAACAATTCAGTTTCCAGATGCAATGACAGTTTCATTTTCCAAACCCGGGATACAACCTGCTCGCGCCAGGCATCAGCTGGCTTAGCCTTATTCACGAATTGCAAATGGTTCGCCACCACATTGATGCACGCGGTATCTGAGTATTCACCATCTTCACTGAGCAACAAGCGCATCGACAAGACACCATCGCTACGACCTCGAAACATAGCCAAAGCTCGATGCGCTGGGATTTTTGTGTACGACTCCTGATGATCGAAATAGTCTCTGTATTTTTCGCCTTCGGCTTCTTTTTTGGTATTCACACTGGCGCACACATAACCTTTGTTCAGCAGCAGATCGCGTAGTCGTGATATGAGTTTCG
>JAHQVR010000117.1 GCA_019634245.1 Gammaproteobacteria bacterium | reverse complement strand
CTCCAGCGCAGCACGCATCACTTGCGTGTTCCCGATGCATTCAAACGAATAATCAGCACCGCCGCCTGTGAGTTCAACGAGATGATCAACCAGCTGATCACCATGGTCTGCTGGATTCACAAAGTCGGTCATGCCAAATTGTTTTCCAACCGCCTGCTTTTCCGGATTGAGATCGACGCCAACGATTTGGCGAGCACCGACAAGGCGCAACCCCTGAATAACATTGAGGCCGATACCGCCTAAGCCAAAGACTACCGCCGTGGAGTCGGGTTCGACTTTGGCTGTGAACATAACCGCACCGACACCGGTGGTAACCCCGCAACCGATGTAGCAGATTTTTTCGAAGGGTGCGTCTTTACGGACCTTTGCAAGAGCGATTTCTGGCAAAACTGTGTAGTTAGAAAAGGTTGAGCATCCCATGTAGTGCAATAGACGCTCGCCTTTGTAGGAGAAGCGCGATGTGCCATCAGGCATGACGCCTTGTCCTTGGGTGGAGCGTATGGCTTGGCACAAATTGGTTTTGGGGTGTAAGCAATAGTCACATTCACGACACTCAGGTGTGTAGAGTGGAATGACATGATCGCCCACTTCCACGCTGGTAACGCCTTTGCCAACCTCTACCACAACACCAGCACCTTCGTGGCCTAAAATGGCGGGGAATGCGCCTTCCGGATCGGCACCTGAAAGAGTGAACTCATCCGTGTGACAGATTCCGGTAGCCTTGATTTCTACCAATACTTCGCCCTGTTGTGGGCCGTCAAGATCAACCTCAACGACTTCCAAGGGCTTGCCTGCGCCAAATGCCACTGCTGCTCTAGTTTTCACAAATAGGTCCTCCAAAGTTGTAAGAGTTGTTCTTGCTCAATATTCCTGATGCTTTCCATGATCTCAGGATAGTGACGTGCGTACAATACCCGAACGTCTAGATTTATCCGTCAATTATTGTCTTCTATCACTGATGAGTCGTTACGCCCAACAATCGGCCAATCCCGAAGAATCGCTAGGCTTCTCAGCCAGGCGATATCCGCCGTTGGCCGCTGCCCAGAAGCGCTTGTCCGTGGCGCCGATGATGGAGCTCACAGATCGGCATTTTCGGCATCTTATGCGGTTGCTGACCCGACATACAATTCTATACACCGAAATGCTTACCTCGAAAGCCGTCATCCACGGTGACCGCGAGTATCTTCTCGGTATGGATGAGGACGAGTCGTTGACTGTACTACAGCTGGGAGGCTCGGACCCTGAAGAAATGGCCGAAGCTGCACAAGTAGGAGAAGAATGGGGCTATCGTGAGATCAACATAAATGTAGGTTGTCCAAGCGACCGCGTGAAGTCCGGCCGTTTCGGTGCATGTTTGATGGCTGAACCCGAGCTCGTAGCGACCTGTGTAGACGCGATGCAATCGGTGGTGAGTATTCCGGTAACTGTCAAGTGTCGTTTGGGTATTGATCGTACGGACAGTTTTGAAGCGCTCGATCATTTCGTGCGCGTAGTGTCGGATGCGGGTTGTTGTGATTTTACGGTACATGCCCGCAAAGCCTGGTTGGACGGACTAAGCCCCAGGGAAAATCGCACGATTCCTCCGTTGTTGTATGACAGGGTTTATCGATTAAAAACAGAACGCCCGGAACTTCATATCGGCATCAACGGTGGTATCGATCAATGGGACTCACTTTTGAATCACCTTACTTATGTGGATTCCGTGATGATTGGCAGACAGGCTTACTATCGACCATCGTTTATGGCTCGAGCGGACAGAGACGTATTCGGTGAGCTTGAGGGTGGCTGTGACGCTGATGACTCTGTGGATATGCTGGCTCGCCATGCCCGGAACTACGCGAACTATATGCAAGACTGGGTTGAGCAGGGCGTACGATTAAGTGCTATGACACGACATTTGGTTGCGCTATTCCAAGCGGTGCCAGGCGCTAGACAATGGCGGCGCTACCTCAGTGAAAATGCCAGCCGCAGTAACAATGCTGTTGACTTGGTCGATCAAGCGCTCACTTTTGTTGAGCGCCGCTGATGCCAGGTAGGCAAGAAGCGCCACACAGCAACCGGCAAGACTTCGAAAATCTTCGCAAGCTCTACACTTACGTTTGGGAATACCGTGGACGGGTATTGTTGGCCCTGGGCTGTCTGGTGTTGAGCAAACTGGCCACGGTCGCTGTGCCTTTCGTGCTCAAGGAGATCGTTAACACACTAGACGCAGCGGTTGGCGATGATGCGACCTCGGCGCTAACCTCACAGAGCAGCGTTTTGTTGATTGCTTTGGGTTTGGTGGCAGCCTACGGTCTGCTGCGATTGGCGGGCTCATTTTTTAATGAACTGCGAGATTCCTTATTCTCTCGAGTGCGTTACCGAGCCATGCATCGGTTGTCTAATCGCGTACTGTCTCATCTGCATTCACTCACGTTGTCTTATCACTTAGAACGTCGAACCGGTAGCGTGGCAAAAGACTTGTCGCGCGGAACCGCCAGCCTTTCAACAATTGTAAATCTGATGGTTTTTAATATTCTACCGACCGCGGCAGAATTTCTTTTGGTCGCGGCGATTTTACTCGGTGGCTATGGTTGGGAATATACCGGGGTTGTCATTTTAACGGTGGCAGTTTATGTAGCGTTCACACTGCGCTTTTCCGGCTGGCGTATGCAATTTCGACACGAAATGAACCGATTAGATTCACTCTCCAGTGGCCGAGCTGTGGATAGTTTATTGAATTTCGAGACGGTCAAGTATTTCAATAATGAACAGTTGGAATTCGATGTTTACGATAAACATCTAACTGATTGGGAGAACGCGGGTGTCAAAAGCACGGTGACCATGGCGATGCTCAACTTTGGTCAGGCGGCTATTGTCTCAGTGGGTGTGACATTAATTATGATGCTCGCGGCTCGGGATGTCGTTCATCAGACGATAACGCTTGGGGATATCGTACTTATCAATGCAATGATGCTGCAATTGTTCGTTCCGTTAAACCTTCTGGGTGTGGTCTATCGGTCGTTACAGTACTCACTGGCTGATATGGATCTGGTTATCAAACTGCTAGAGCGCGAGCCGGACATTCAGGACGCACCAGGTGCCAAAGACTTATCGGTCCCCGAAGGCAAAATTGAATTTAACAATGTCCATTTTTCATACTTGCCCGAAAGGCCAATATTAAAGGGTGTTAGTTTTGAGGTGTTACCCGGGCAAAAGGTGGCTGTGGTCGGTCCTTCCGGCTCTGGAAAATCCACGCTATCGCGCTTGTTGTTTCGTTTTTACGATATCGATGAGGGGCGTATCTGCATCGATGGGGTGGACATTCGGGACTGTACGCAATCGAGTCTGCGCGCCTCTTTGGGTGTGGTGCCTCAAGACACTGTCATGTTCAACGAATCCATCCGTTACAACCTGGCTTATGCCGGAACCGATTTAAGCGATGCAGACATTGAAAGTGCAACAGTGCGGGCCAACTTAGATGAGTTTATACAACAGCTTCCGCAGGGACTAGATACGGTCGTGGGCGAACGTGGCCTCAAGCTCTCCGGCGGGGAGAAGCAGCGAGTGGCGATCGCTAGAGTGATGCTCAAGAATCCTCCGATCATAGTGTTTGACGAAGCCACCTCCAGTTTGGATACACAAACCGAGCAGGCGATACTCACCGGATTGAATGCGGTGGCCCGAAAAGCGACTTCGCTGGTAATTGCACACCGGCTCTCTACGGTTGTCGATGCTGATCAAATATTAGTACTCAACGATGGGGAAATTGTTGAGCGTGGGGATCATCAGGATCTCCTAGAAAAGGCAGGGCTTTACGCCCATTTATGGCAACTGCAACAAAATACTGATGATCACTAGCTATCGGGTGGTTTGTTTCGAACTAGCCGATTGAAAGCGCTAGTTTGTTACTATTTGAAGATGATTTTTTCTACTCTTAAAAAAGCAATCAGGACCCTTTCATGGAAATACTAAGCGCTTTGATCGAACGCTGGGAAGCCTTTTTAGCATTTGATTTATCCAGTGAAGTGCTCATTGTTTTGGGTGGGTTTTTGGTCTTCGTGGGGGTGATGAAAATTATTGGTATGGGCTTGAAGATGTTTTTTTGGGTCCTTTTGGTCACCATCGGATTGGCCAGTGTGGCCTATGGGTTGGAACGAACATCGTTAGATCTACCCATCAATGTTAAAGAAGAACTCAAAGATCTAGCGGGCCCAGGCGGAAAGCTATCTATGCAGGCAATAGAAATGCTGTGTTTGCGCATGGATGAAGGTGCGATCGAGTAGCTCTGCACCTGTAACCAATAACAGAGAGTCGATCTTGTTGAGATAGTTGAACCGCGTATGGGGAAGCCTGGTTGATACCGAATTACGACAAGGGTCGGTCTTCGGAATCGCTGTCCACATCCATATCTGTACTGTCGGGTGCTGCAGCATCAGCTTTATCTAACAGCGTGCCTAAGGAATCATCATCTCCCTCGCCATCGTCTGCCATGCTACCTAGAACGGGTAAAGGATCGATCAGTCTCCATGCGGGTAGGGAACTTAACATGCTGCCCACCAGGGTGCCGCCCCGTATTAACCAAATCAGGTATCCGATAGACAAGCCTGTGGTTATCGATACCGATGTTCCCACTATTTTAGTGTTGATCGAGAGCTCATCTTGAATCGATTCGCTTTTGGTGTCTATCGCTTTAGCAATATCGGAGTAACTTCTTTTTAATTCCTCAAAGTGTGTTTCGGTAAATTTAAAATCATTCAGCGTTTCGACAAGCGTGTTGAAGGTATTAGGGTCATTTAATGTAATGGATGCCAAATCTAACGATCCATCAAAAATGGTCGAGGCACGTTGAAGCGGTTTTACCAGATCGGATAGATCGATATGTTCAAAGCCAACTTCGGAAAGGCGCTCTGAATTTGAATAAATTTGCTCTGGCTTCGTATTCGGGTTGCTCGCGGTATCGGCCTCTTCTACCGATTCCGCTTTCGGTTCATCCGGTGTCACCGCGTTGATCGCTTGACTGGGTTCGGCGCTGAGTGACACCAGTGGTTCTTGAGGGGTTGACAGGGTTTCCGTGGTCGTCGCTGGTGCCGCCGTTGGAAGTGACGTCAGTGTGAACTCAACCGACGTACTGGCATTCTGGGCATCGACCGCAGTAATGACGATCGTAAGATTGACGGTTTCTGATGGCGCGTCGGTAGTGGTGAATGTCATTGTGTCGGAGTCAAACTCTAGCCAATCGGGTAATGCCTCACCGTTTTGGAGTTGAGCGCTGATGGATAATGAATCGTCTGTATCAGCGTCGGTGAATAGATTTTGTGCTAGTTGGTAGCTGCCACCCGAAGTCATTGTGGTGTCTTCAGGGTTTCCAGTTAATAAGGGTGCGTCGTTTGTGTCCAGTACTTCGATAGTGACTGATTCTGAGTAACTCTGATTTGTACTATCAGTGACCGTTAGTTGTAAGTCGATACTCGGCTCAGCTTCGTAATTGAGACTGACGTTGGGTCGCAAACTAAGTACGCCATTGACTATTTCAAACCGATCATCGTCTACTGAATAGGTAAACGGTTCGCTGGTATCGGTATCGACGACGGTTAAAGATCCGATGGGTTCAGCCGCACGATTCTCTTCGATGACTAACGAACTGACAATGATATCAGTGGGTGCACTGTTAGCCGGTAGTACGGATAATTGAAAGAGCAAAGGTGGGGAGCTGGTAGCGGCCGAATCGGTTGCGGTTACCATCACTTCAATAGAACCAATGTACTCGCCTGTTGGTGTACCGCTCAATAGACCTTGGCTGGAGTCAAAGGTAAGCCAATCTGGCAATGAACTTCCATCACTGAGTGTTGCTGTATAGCTGAGTGTGTCATTAGGGTCAGAATCTGAGAAATGATTCAGAGCCACTGTCAGTTCCAATAATTCATCTTCGACTATAAATTGCTCTTCGAGTTGTTGATACACGATCGGTGCATCGTTTTGCTCCAAGATAGCTATGCTAACGGTATATAGTAATGACTCATTATTTGCAGCATCAACAACGGTATAGGTAAAGCTGTCGCTGGTGGTTTCAGAATCATCGTGTGTGTAAATGAATGTGCCATCGGATTGCCAAGTCAAAGTTCCATGCGAAGGTTGTGTTACAGAACCAATCGTATGCGAATCTCCGATATCACCGTCGCTCACATTGTCCAATAAGCTCAAGGAGCCGTCCGTGAGTGAACTGGCTATTTGGCCTTCGTTAACTTCGATAGATTGATCCGAAGGAAGTGTCGGCACGGTGTCATTAACACTGATAACAGTGATAGAAAACACACCATTGATAGGCGTTGGAATTACCCCATCGGTGACAGTAAAATCAATGTTGATAGTGTCATTCTCTGCACCTGTTTGGGTGTATACAATGTCACCAGCGTTAATTTGAGCCTGTGAGAACGTCGTGGTTGCCGTGTAGGGTGTGGTGCTATAGGCAAAGTGACCATCGGCGGTGTTGGTGACCGTGTATAGTATGTCTACAGGGCTGGCGTCATCATCGGTGTAATTCAGATGCGTGTTCGTCACCACTGCGGTGGCGTTTTCCGATACGGTCAACGTGTTATTGGCTTGATTTTCCGGTGAATCGTTGACGGGTGATACATCCACATCCAGTATTCCGGTAATGGGTGCGCTGATGACGCCATCAGTGACTGAAAATTCAATATCTCCCGATACCGTTTCGCTACCATCATGATTTAGCTGTACCAGGCCATCATTTATATCTTGCTGTGTAAAGGTAGAAATGGCATTCAGTGGATCTGTAGTCAGGCTCAGCGTCATATGTCCTGGCAGAAGTGTGATCGTATAGTTAACGTCATAGGCTGCTTCAGTGGTATCCGCTAAGTCAAGGTGTGCTGATGTTAGGATTGCGGAACTGCCTTCATCCATCGTCACCGTTGAAGTATCAATAGTGGGAGGTATGATCGTTACCGCAGCGATGGGTGCCAGAGTTAAAGCAAAAGGACGATTACCGACGTTTATGGACACCGACGTGTCGTTGAGCTGCCAAGTAAGGGCAGTAATCAGGCCCATGTCGTTGTTTGATAAAAACAATTGTTCTGTATCAGTGTCGTAGTGTAATCCGTCAATGTCGTTGGCTAACGTTTTTTCGCCGCTCTGTGTCCAGGAGTCTGAGCCTGCATCGTAGGCATACGCCCGAATAATTGACTCTCCAGTGGAAAGATCACTTACCGACAAGTAGATGAGCTCCTTATCCTCCGCAACCGCAACGAAGTTGGCTGTAAAATCAGCCTGATCACCTATCTCAATGTGATAGGTGGTGTCGTCGGTTATATTGTGAAAGCTGATTCTTGTGGGTTCACTGCCAGAGCCTTGATCCGACCAAACTAGAAAATCCTTACCATCGAAATTTTCAGCAAACTCGATGTCATAAGGTACGGCCATCTGTGCAGAGGATATAAGAGGAAACTGGTATTGATCGGCAATAACACCCAGAAAGGCATAGTTCGGCCCATCCATTTCGTAGTGCAGAATCGCATTCTCTTTTGGGTTTGAGCTATATATGTAATCTTGTTGAGAATCAGATGCGATGTATATAATTCGATTGTCAATATCTAAGCTGATACCTTTGGGTCGACGCAAATCGTTTGAGGCATCCCCCGTTATTATTTCCGACGCGTTGCTTCCGTCAGTATCCATAATCCAAATACTGCCATAGTCATCTCCGCTGGCATGTTGAGCCCAATACAGTTTATCGTTAACCGGGTCGTGCTCGATGTCCTGAGCTAACCCACCGCCTGCGGGTGTATGTATCAATTGTACGGCCGTACCGTCCAGATTCGATCGGTAAATACCTTCGGAACCACTTTCATCGATATCCGTCCAGAACATTTTTTGGCTGGCGGAGGTCGTATCATATTCAGCCGCACCGATATCGTTGTAGTTATTCGCAACAACACCGTTCGCATCTATGCGGCCAGAGCCTTGCCCAGCATCTATCGCCCAGCTGCCTGTGTTAAGAAGGTGTGTTTGCACGGACCCACCGTTATAGGCTAACGCCGCGAGATTGGCGATACCGTTCTGCATATCACCCATTGTCGAAAAATCGGTGTTGGTTCCGGTAATTAAATTAAAGCCGTTTGAGGTTGCAGTACCTGTAACCAAAGGCGTTTGATTAGCGCCTATTCCATCTTCGGCGAGGATGGTGCCGGAGATCTCCAATGTACTGGAGCTGTGAATCTCTATGGCACTCCCCGAATCGCTTGCGCTGTTGTTAAAAAAAGTTGACTGGGTAATGATCGCATCGCCACGCTCTAGATTTATGCCACCGCCTTTTCCGCTCGGTGTTGAGTTTGCACTAAACGTGCTACCTGAGACGGTCAGATTTGAGCCGCTATTGTGGAACTCGATAGCCCCGCCGTTTTTACTTGAAGTGTTTGCAACGAAGGTTGAATTTGTGATGGTTAGATCTGAGTCTGCTTCAATGGCGCCACCGTCATTGATGGAGCTGTTGCTGATGAATTCACTACTGTTGATGATTAAATTTCCACCGTCATGGTAAATAGCACCACCGCTTCTAGCCGCTGAGTTATCGATAAAGGTACTGTTCGTGATGGCGGCATCAGAGTTATCTCTTAACCATAATGCTCCTCCGTTCTTGTTAGAAACAGTTCGATTACTCTCAAAAAGAACGTCGTCTATATCTACCACGGACATTCCCATGACATCCATACCAGCTCCCCCGGTATTACTGTAGCCATCGAGAAGCGTTACGCTATACAGACCAAAATCAGCGTTTTGGAGTTGGAAAATAGTGGACTGGTCATCGCCGTCTATAATCGTCCCATCCCGGCTCTCCCCATGAATGTTCAGATTAGTTCTTATATTGAAATCACCCGCTTGATCCCCACCACCAGGGAGTATTTGATAGACACCATCATTAAGGTAAATATCATTGACGTCAGAATTGGTATGCGCCACCTCGATGGCCTCGCGTAGGCTTAATCCGCTGCCGCCGGGGTTAGCTTGTAGATTGGCCAGCGAAGACATATCGCCATCGAACTCATCGGCAGTGGTTGTCACATAGATATCGGTGGGTAATAGACGGTAGAGCCATTCTTGTTGAAACTCATCCGACAAGGCGATTTGAGTGTCAATGCTGCCGAGTTGGGTTTCTAATTCCCAATCGGCACTCCGAACATGGTGTCCAGTTCGATCATCGCTCGCCGCTACATCTGCACCTGTGAGGTCAGCGATACTTTGTAGTAACGCAAGGCCGCTGTTCGTGCCACCAAGATCACATCCGTAAAAGAGAATATCAGCGTTTTCAGTCAATGTCGCCTGCCAACCAACGATACTATCGTTGTACTCATGAAGGGTAGTATCACTCAGCCAGTCGCTACCAAGTTGCAGTCCAGTGCCATCGCTGTGGGAAATTATATGTATGCCAATCACGTTATGGCTGGAATCCAGAGCTTCGCTGATAACCCCAATACCTGAATCAGTAGGTTGTACTAAGAGCACCGTGAGGTTGCGATCGGATGCTCCTAGGTCTTCCAGTAAGATCTGAACATCAGGTACAGTGGCATCGACAAATACCAGTTCTATGTGTTGTTCATCAGCAAACGGAACGTCTGTGTATGATGATTCACTGTTGCTATCATCGTCTGCTTGATGGTTGGAATCCACTGCGCTTAACGATGAATGCGGGTTATCGCTCGTTTGCCCATTGAGGGTTTGAGCGTATGAGTAGTCGTTGCCGATGAAGTCGGAGCTATCTAAAAACGGATAGATGCCAAGGCTTGCGATATCGGCTGAGAACAGTACCCGCGGCTCTAAGGGTTCTGCTCGATAGCGGTGGTTGTCCGGCTGTTTATTCCAGTATTTTTTCATTACGTCCGTGGCCAGATCTACACACGCCTAAGGGCTGTGATTAACTGACGGCCTATGGGCTTCCTAGCCAAAAAAAATGACAGCGTCTTCACGAAAAATCGGCAGAAAGGCCCTTTTCTGGAGCTAAATCACGGTTTTTCATGTGAGAGGCGTCTCATGTTTCAGACCGAGTGCGTACGAGATGGCTTGCCGAAACGCTGCGATGGAATCAGGGGCAGTACGGCCGGCCGAGTTGAGAAAAGCTAAACTGCTACTCCGTTCAGTTGTGCGGTGGTGCGGTAGTGCGGTGGTGCGGTGGTGCGGTACTGCGGTAATGCGGTAATGCGGTAATGCGGTAATGCGGTGATGCGGTGATGCGGTGATGCGGTAGTGCGGTGATGCGGTGATGCGGTAATGCGGTAATGCGGTAATGCGGTAATGCGGTAGTGCGGTAATGCGGTAGTGCGGTAGTGCGGATGAGTAGATTCGCTGGCCTTGGCGTGCAACGTTGAG
>JAHQVR010000116.1 GCA_019634245.1 Gammaproteobacteria bacterium | reverse complement strand
CTCTCTTGGAACTTGTCTAAGTTGATGGATCGGTTGGACGATCATATGGCGATCTATATCGAATCACACAACCGCGCGATCTTTGCGAAGATAATGAAGGCAAAAACCGTGGAAACTTAAGCGTTTACTGGCGCTCGTTTCATCCGTAGCCAAGTGGGCCAGTATTCAGTAAATAAGCGAAAGCAGCCCAATTTCATAAATCAATAATCCAAAGTAGAATCCCACAGCAATCGCGAGAATCGAGCGAGCTCGGATGAGGCCGAAAAACTTAACGTTTCCAGTGGCCACCAGCACGATCGCAGCGACGCCGGTGAGAAGCATTTTTAGGCCGGCAAACAGCCAAACGCTTTGGTGTAGTGCCCAATTCATAAATGGGTTAACTTCAGTGCCGCCGTGCGCGATCAGAGTGAGCGTGAAGATTGAATCCAAAATTGAACACACCATGAGCAACATGGCAAAGGTGAGTAATGAGGGCTCAAATCGATCCAACAGCGGAAATGTGCGATCCGCTTTGCGACGGCCTGCCATACGCTGAGGCGCCAGTAATTGGTGCTTCATTGAGGTCAGCGAATAGGTACGTCTATCTGGCTGGTTGCGCCGCTCTGGGCCATTCCATGAGGTAGTGTTCATGGAGCGCAGTGTAACTAATTTAGCGATCTCACCGGCTGGACTTACCACACAACCCTTCGCGCTTTTTTGCGAACGGCGTCTCAGGCGCACTATGTCAGCGTTTTCGTTGTTTGCAAAAACACCTGGCCCGAGCCAAGAGTGCAATGACTATGGTGATACCCATGGAAACGCGATGTCTTTGACGGCGGCAAATCCGTCGAATTCACGCAAGGCATCAATCAGTGCGTTAGCACAGATTGACTCGACGGTAGCAGGCCTAGGTGCGTTTCGATCGGCGGTGCACAGCGCGCGCACGTCGCGGTAGCAAGCCTGGGTGCGTTTGGATCGGCGGTGCACAGCGCGCGCACGTCGCGGTAGCAAGCCTAGGTGCGTTTCGATCGGCGGCGCGCAGCGCGCGCACGTCGGCCCCCACCGGCATCGTTAGCAGCGGTTGTTTTGGCGGGAAGGTTTACGACCTTAGCCAGTTCCACAAAGTCAGCCGTTTTGTGTGGGAACGCCATGGCTTCGACAAAATGCAACTGGAATTGAGGTTCGACAGCGGTTTCCACTTTTTCAATATCGCGTACTTGTTTCTCGATGGTGGAGCGGGATTCTTTGTTCAATAGAGCAATGCGCGCACCTGTGCCCGCAGCATTACCAGCTGAGGACACATGATTTAAATCGCAATCGGGAATCAGACCTAAAATCATCGCGTATTTCACATCTATGTGGCTGCCGAAGGCCCCGGCTAGTCGAATGCGATCCACCTGATTGATCTCCAATCTATCCATTAACAAGCGGACACCGGCATACAGAGCGGCCTTAGCCAATTGGATTTGTCTTACATCGTTCTGTGTGATTCGTATGCTGATATCACCATCGTATAGCCGATAGGAAAAGGTGCGATCATTCGCTTCGATTCTAGTGCTCTTGTCAGATAGCGTACCCTGAATGACGCCGTCGCTATCGATGATGCCTGTCAGAAACATTTCCGCGACCACTTCAATGATCCCTGAACCGCAAATTCCGGTTACGCCAATAGATTCAATACTGGTATCAAATCCTAATTCGTTAGACCAAAGCTCACTGCCAATAACACGGAATCGGGGTTCCAGTGTGTCTGGGTCGATGCGTACGCGTTCAATGGCGCCAGGGGCAGCTCGTTGCCCACCGCTAATCTGTGCACCTTCGAAAGCGGGTCCGGTTGGGCTGGAACAGGCAACCACTCGTTGACTGTTCCCTAGAACAATTTCTGCGTTGGTCCCGACGTCCACCAATAATGTCCATGCATCCAATGACTGCGGTTGTTCTGCTAACACCACAGCGGCGCTGTCGGCCCCCACATGTCCCGCAACACAGGGCAGTAGGTAGGCTTTGCCACCCGAGTTGATGTTCAGATCTAGCTGCCGGGCGTTTACGGTGAGTGCTTCATCAACAGCCAATGCGAATGGAGCTCCACCCAGCTCAACCGGATTGATTCCTAGAAGTAAATGATGCATCACGGGGTTCGCAACAAAGGTGAGTTCGACCACATCCAGTGGATCTATGCCAGCCTCAGTGGCCACCGAGCTGATCAGATCGTTGATAGCGTCTCTTACCGCTGTGGTGAGTTCAGCTTCTCCACCCGGGTTCATCATCACGTAAGACACGCGGCTCATTAAGTCTTCGCCGAAGCGAATTTGAGGGTTCATTGAACCGCTGCTAGCCAGAACGTCACCGGTTACAAGATCGGATAGATGCGCGGCAATGGTGGTGGAGCCGACATCAATCGCAACACCGTAGACGCTCTCTTTGTAGCCTGGCCAGAGAGAAATTAGCTCCGAGTCTGCGTACACGGCGGCAGTGACTTGCCATTGACCAGCCCGCAGCGTGTTCTGCAGGCTCTGAACAAGTGGTAAATCAACCCGCAAATTATCCAATTGCCATTCGTCGCTCAGTGCTTGTCGCAAGCGGCGTAAATCGCCCGACGGATCGTGCATGTCGGGTTCCTGAACCTCGACGACATGCAAACGAACCTTAGGGTTTATGTCGATATGTACATGGTCCACTTCCTTTCGAACTACTTGTCGATGTACCTGGCTCTCAGGCGGGATATCGACGACCAGATCTCCCTGCATTGTTGCTTGACAGCCTAGGCGGCGTTGATTCGAAAACTCACCGTTAATGCGCTGGTAGCGTGCTTCTGCTTTGGTCGTATCCGAAACATGTTCTGGGTTGGAGTTAATGTTGTGTTTGGAGAATTCTCCTACCGCGTGTTGGATTTGACATCGGCCACACAGCCCTCGGCCTCCGCACACTGAATCAAGATCTACACCCAGACTGCGTGCGGCGTCAAGAATGTTTGTGCCTATGGGGAATGTGCCGCGTTTGCCGCTGGGTGTGAATACAATTAAGGCGGTTTCGGAAGTTTCGGTCATGACGGTTTACGTTTGCGTCGGCTCGTCCGCCGACCACGTCCTGAGCCTTCTGCACCTTCGACCGCTGGCGCACGGTATTTTCTAATCCAATTTAAGCAATCAGGGTCATTACCCATCAACACATCAGCCGCCATCACCGATCGCATAACCTCTTCGTGTATCGGGTTGGTTATCGCAGACGTCATGCCAGCGCCGATGGCCATCGATAAAAACGCCCCGTTGATGCCATTGCGTTCAGGCAGTCCAAAACTGATGTTCGACGCACCGCAGGTGGTGTTGCATTTGAGTTCTGTACGTATTCTGTCGAGAATATCGAACACTTGCCGGCCTGCGTAGCGCATAGCGCCAATGGGCATCACTAGTGGATCGATAACGACATCGCTGGCAGGTATGCCATGATCAGCAGCGCGCTCAACAATCAGCTTGGCAATTCGATATCGTTCGTTCGGATCTTCCGAAATGCCAGTTTCATCATTTGATATCGCTACGACAGCCGCCTTGTATTTACTGACTAACGGAAATACGCGTTCCATAACTTCGCTTTCACCGGTCACGGAATTTACCAAGGCCTTGCCTTGATACACCGATAGACCAGCTTCGAGCGCTTCAATGATGGATGAATCAATTGAGAGCGGGACGTCGGTTATAGATTGCACGAGTTGGACGGCTTGGGCCAGTAGGGCGGGTTCGTCTGCTAGAGGAATGCCGGCGTTGACATCGAGCATCTGGGCACCAGCGGCTACCTGAGCCAAAGCATCGGCTTCCACACGGCTGAAATCTCCGTTTTTCATTTCTTCAGCCAGGATCTTTCTTCCCGTGGGATTTATCCGTTCACCGATGATAGTGAATGGCCGATCGTCCCCGATGATATGTTCGCGGTTCGCAGAACTAATAATGGTGTCGGTCATTCCAGATTTTCCATATGTTGTTTTACTGTGAGGTCCCCTTTGTAGGCCGTCGGGTCCCAAGGAGATCGACCGTTGAGCACGTTTGAGCGATCAACAATCTCCGGCACTGAATCTTCCATGCGGTACGCCATTATGTGTACACCATGAACGCCTTGGAGTTCTTTAATTTCTTCAATAATTTCGATACAGAGTTTTATTCCTTCCGCCCTTTGATTATCCGCCCCCTTAAGGCGTTTAATAATCGCATCTGGGATTCTGACTCCAGGCACATTGGTTCGTATGAACTCTGCTGCTCGAGCCGAGGCTAGTGGACCAACACCCACAAGCACAAACACTTTGTTCGCAAGGCCAAGATCTTCAACCGCGCGAAGGTAGTTTTTCAGCAGTGGTACATCGAAACAATATTGCGTTTGTACGAACTGAGCCCCTGCCGCTATTTTTTTTGCTAATCGCTGGGGTCGCCAATCGTAAGGTTCTGCAAACGGGTTTGCCGCCGCACCTAAGAATACCTTTGGCGACTCAATTAGCTTGCGACCACTTTGAAAGCACTGCTGATCACGCATGTTGCGTGCAATTTCCAGCAGGGACATGCAGTCCAGATCGAATACTGGTTTTGCTTGTGGGTGATCGCCTGTTTGCACACCATCTCCGGATAAGCACAGCATGTTACACACCCCCATGGCAGCGCCGCCTAATATATCTCCTTGGATGGCTATACGATTTTTATCACGACAAGAAATTTGCATGATCAACGCATACCCTAACCGTGTCAGCAAAGAACAGACTGCCAGGCTTCCCATATGGCAGTGTGCGCCACTGCCATCGGTCGCGTTGATCGCATCCACATAGCCATCAAACACCTGTGCGCGCTCATACACATGATTTGGATCGGCTGAATCCGGTGGTGCAATCTCGGTGGTAACAGCAAAGTGACCATCTCTGAGAATTCGCTCAAGACGCCCTGGTGAGCTATGGTTTTCTCGAATGGGCAGTGGGTACCCAGGAACCGGTTCGTCTTGATAGATCATGGTGCTTGCTCAGTGCTCGAGGTTTTATCGCGCACCACTTTGAGCCAAGACGATCGACCGTTCAAAGTGTGGTCGACAGAAAACTGTACGACCTGAATATCGTCGCCATGACGCATGCGCTGACTGCCGGCGATGCCATCGACCCAAACGCACTTCATTTCAGGTTTGACTTCGCAATAGCCGTCGGGGCGGACTCCGCCACAAGGACCGTTGCGAATGGTTTTTGGACAGTTCATTGGGCAGGACATACCGGTGCTGCTCAGAGCGCATTGCCCGCACATTTGACAGTCGAACAAAAAGCCCTTAACCGCCTTTTCAACAACGGCTACAGGTTTTTCACAGCGCTCATAACCGACAGCACGGAATAGCGGTGCAGCGATCACGAGGAGCCGCTCAAATTGGTTATAGAGTAGTTCCATCGCCCTTGAGTGACGCACAGACCAGCGTCTCACACGGTACATGTCGCTCGATCCTTAGCCGTTGTCTTTGACGTCAGCGATGACGCCCTTAGCTTTTACGACGCGTTCCAGAAAATCGTCGTCGAATTCAGCTTCGAGCTGTGCCGCCGCTTCTGTGGCAGCTGATTTCAAATCGCCACTTAGCGGTTCGCGCAGTCGTTTCCAGTCTTCCATATAGGCTTCAGAGGTGCCTTTGCCAGCGCGCATAGCCGCTCTGTCTATGCCCTCCTGGAATCGACTTGAAAGCATGACGCGCTCGGCTTTGCGGCCCGCCTTTGCCATGACTTGGGAGGGTATATCGCGCCAATAAATTTTTATGAGTTCAGCCATGTTTAGCCTTCTACGATGGAGATTTTTTCCAGCGCTTGTTGGAACGGATTTAAACCAGTGTAATGGACTTCTAGCGGCAGATTTATCGCTGAAGCGGCAGCTTTCGCTGCGTTTAGCATGTTCTCATTTTCGGTTTGCGCCAGATACAAAACGCGAGTGTAGTTGCCAAAATACATGTCTCTGAGTTCTGGATGCTTTTTTATTCCGAATCCTTCTAAAATCAGTCGGTCAAAAAAGGTGGCAAGGTAATCAGTGAGGTAGAACGTGCCAATTTCATCTTCGTAGATTTTCTGAAACACATCAACGCCTGCGAAAAACGCATAACAATGGTCACCGGGAAGACGTTCGACACCGTATTTTTTTAGCACCACATCCAGCTTGCCCCCACTGCCGCAGTCGCCATAACCCACCAAAATTCGATCGTACTTAAGTTGGTTTTCCAGTATTTTTTGTTCGATGGCCGGGGCGATAAGTTCTGGTGTGTTGTGCCAATCGGCTGGAAGGCACTGAATATCTATGTGATGCCAGTCGTTGGCTTTTAGAACGGCAACCAACTCATGGGATATAGCACCACACGCCAACACCAGGGTTTTGGCAGGCGTAGTCATAAGCCGATGCGCGCTGCCCAGCTAGCTGGCGGCGCGTCGCTCCGCTACCTTTGCCTTGGCGGTTTCAACGGCAACGGCCGCATCGCGGCAATAAGCGTCCGCACCGATAGCGTCGCCGAATTCTTCATTCAAAGGTGCACCGCCGACCAATATGATGAAGTCGTCCCGAATACCTTGTTCCTTCATGGTGTCGATCACTACCTTCATGTACGGCATCGTCGTCGTGAGTAGTGCAGACATACCCAGAATTTCTGGCTTATGTTCTTCTAACGCTGCCAAGTAATCCTCAACTGGGTTATTGATGCCAAGATCAATAACCTCGAAACCGGCACCTTCGAGCATCATACCCACAAGATTTTTGCCGATGTCATGGATGTCGCCTTTGACTGTGCCGATGACCACTTTGCCAATTGGCGGCGCGCCAGTTTCTGCCAACAGGGGGCGGAGTATTTCCATACCACCTTTCATTGCGTTGGCGGCCATCAAGACTTCTGGCACAAAGAGTATGCCATCGCGAAAGTCGATGCCCACAATGCGCATACCTTCCACTAGCGCATCATTAAGAACTTTATCTGCACCCCAACCACGTTCGAGAAGAATGTTGGTACCTTCTACGATCTCCTCGCGTAATCCGTTGTAGAGATCGTCGTGCATCTGCTCAGTCAGCTCTTCGTCGTTGAGCTCGCTAAGAATGATGTCCTCTTCATCGTCATACTCTTCTTCACTCATTTGCTTGGTCTCCGCGATAGGCTTGGATTGTCCTAACCCAAGTAAATCGACTGGCTGCTAATAAGATCTCAATTCGCTCATCCACGAGATCGTGCCGGTACAGGGGCCAGGGTGCGTCATCTGATCTGGCTCAAGGACAGGATCAGTCGAAGTGTATAGGCGAAAGCAAGGAGCTGGTTGCCAGGGTGAGCTGAAACGCGACACATGTACTGTTGTTTGCGACCCGTCGGGCCGAAAAGTTGAGCTAGGAACCAGTAAATTTGGGTGCTCGCTTATTTAAAAAAGCGTCCACACCTTCCTGAAAATCGGCCGTTTGACTAGCGGCTGCCTGATAGTCTCGTTCCAGGTCGAGCTGTTTGTCGAGCGAGTTGTTCGTGCCGTCTCGCATGAGTCGTTTGATATAGGCCAATGAAGTGGTCGGCAGATTGGCCAGTCGATTTGCTAATGCACTCGTCTCAGCTGCTAAATCGGTGTCTGGCACACACTTCCAGATCATGCCCCAGTCGGCAGCTTGTCTTGCATCCACTGGCTCACAGGTCATCGCCAAGGCGAGGGCCCGAGGCAAACCGATAAGTCTGGGCAGAGACCACGTGCCACCGGCATCGGGAATAAGCCCGATGTTGGCGAAGGGTTGAATGAATTTGGCGGACTCTGCAGCCAGTACGATGTCACAGGCCAAGGCCATATTGGTTCCTGCACCGGCGGCAACACCATTGACTGAGGCAATAACCGGAATGGGCAGTGCAGTAAGGTTTCGAACGAGCGGGTTGTATTCTTCTCCAACTGTGTCTGCCAGTGCATTCATGTCTAGGTCGGCGAGGTCTTGGCCGGCACAGAATCCGCGTCCAGTGCCTGTTATAACCAGGCAGCGGATGCTCTTGTCGCTGTTGATCAGTGCAATAACTTGGCGCAATTCTGTGTGCATCTGAGACGTGAAGCTGTTGAGCTTATCTGGTCGGTTCAACGTGATGGTTGCTACGCCAGAATCTGTGGTGAATTCAATAGTCGAGAGTTCTGCAGTCATAGTAAGGCCTAAAACGTGAATCAGCTGCCGTGTGGTTTAGCTGAGCGAAACAAACTAGCCACCAACACGAGGAGAAAGGCTCCCATCAGAGAGCGCAGCAAGTAGTCAGGAGTCGATACATCCACGATAGCCGCCTGGCCTAAAATCACCGGAAAGAAGGCACCCAGTGACGCACCGATGACGCCGAGTAGGATGTTGATAATGAATACGCTGCGTTTTCCCCGCAGGACCACCGCGGCAATGCCACCGAATACGATACCGATCAAGAGCATCAATATCAGGTTTGCGGGAGGTAGAGGCATGCGTTTTCTCCTGGAGCGTCGTAACTGATAGGTCTAACAGCTAATAGTACAAGTTCCGGCTAACTTCTGTAGCATTCGGCAGGTGAAATTACTGTTAAACCATAATAAGACGGTTCAGGGCATCGCCGTTTTGGTATTGGCAACCGTTTTATTTGGACTCCAGGACGCGCTGACCAAGGGGATTACTAACGATATTCCAGCCGCTCAAATCGTGTTCATTCGGTTTGTGGCCTTCGCACTGTTTGCGTTGTTGTATGTTCATCACCGATTGGGCGTTCGACGGGCTATACGCTCTGCAGCGGTGGGTCGACAAATTTTGCGAACCTCTGTTATGTGTGGCGAGATCACGCTCTTTACCTTTGGGTTGCGATATATGGGTGTTGCCGAAATGCACGCCATATTTTCTTGCTTTCCGCTGGTGGTCACGGCGTTGTCGGTACCCATGCTTAATGAGCAGGTGGGTTGGCGACGCTGGTTAGCCGTCACTATCGGCTTTATCGGCACACTGGTGATACTGCGCCCCGGCAGTGGCGTGTATGAAATTTTCGCAGTGATACCGTTGGTGTGTGCCGTACTCTATGCGTTATACAACATGCTCACCCGGCAGGTGTCGAGGCAAGACCCCTTTGAAACCTCGCTATTGTATTTTGGGTGTGTCGGTATGTTGGTTATGTGCGTTCCGGCCTGGGCGGTCTGGCAGCCGTTGCCCTCGGAGGCGGTTCTGAATCTGGCGGCGTTGTGTGCAGTGTCAGTAACCTCACACTTTCTGTTAATTAAAGCCCTTGAACTGACCGAAGCCGTCATCCTGCAACCGTTTAATTATTTGATTTTGGTTTGGGTGTCAGTGTTTGGGTATCTTTTTTTTGGTGAAGTTCTCGATCAATTTGAAATACTCGGCGCCTGTATTGTTGTAGCCAGTGGTATTTACATAGGTCGAAGAGAATACCGCATGGCATCACGTGCCTGACAGAGGTCGGTCTGAATTAAGCAGTTTGTGGACTTCATTCACCGCCAAGGACAACATGGCGAAGTCAACATCGCTACTTGCTTTAATATCCAACATCAAGGCGGTGAACTTCTCCAATGGGCCTGCATTGTTCTCCGACCAAAGTTTCACCCGCTCAAAAGCGCTGGGCATCTGATTCGTACTGCTGATGATTTCGGCGGCTAGGTAGCGTTGCTGGTAGTGTAGATCGCTGCGCAATTCAGCTTTGGCCAGAACATGCCAATGAGAGGTAACTGCGAGACCAGCGATTTCCTCTCGCAGCCATTGTAGATCCAAGGCTCGACCAAGTTCAAAATACACAGTGGCGGTGTGAGCAACAGTTTCGTTCAGCGAACTACTCACTTCCACAATGTCCAGCGATGAAGACATGGGTACCACTTGCGCCACCTGTAGTGCCGTTGCTGCGGGTACCTTTGCATCAGTGAAAAACGTGACGCGCTGATTAAGTGTTTTTTTGCTCGACGAACTCAGGCAGTCAGGCATGGCTTGTATTAGCTCCGCTATGCCTTCTTTATATTGTGCGATGACCTGATCGATGGTTTTGTAACCGCTGCGTATGCGCAAAAGCCCGTGAGTGGCTCTTTCAACAAGCCCACGCACCAAGATATTCATCTGGATCTGAATGTCACTGGCCACGGCATTGTCCAGTGCCTCGATAGCAGCCCATAAGGTAGGCATATTGAATATCGACCTTACAGCGATAAAGGCGCTGACGACATCGGCCGCGCTAGTGCCCAATTCTCGATACATGCGATAACCAAAAGTGGGACCGAGTCGATTGATAAATTCGTTAGTGATAACACTGCAGATAATTTCTCGTTGCAATCGGTGTGACAAAATTTCCTGGCGATATTGCTGCTGTAAGGGCATCGGAAAGTACTCGATAAGCAGATCCGCCAATGCTGGATCTTCGCTCAAAGAGCTCTCCAGAAGCTCATCGTATAAAACGAGTTTGCTGTAGGAGACTAGAACCGCAATTTCAGGTGCTGTCAGACCATCGCCGTTGGCCATTCGGTCGGCGATATCCTCAGTCGAAGGAAGATGCTCGATCTCCCGATCAAGCCGTTCGGTGTTCTCCAGGTGTGTCATAAACTGCGCCTGTTCATCCAGGTTTATAGCAGCTTCGCTGAGCACTTGACTGATGCACTGTGTTTGTAAGTAATTATCTCGTAACACCAAAGAGGCAACTTCTGCAGTCATATTGGCGAGTAGTTCATCTCGGTGTTTCACAGTGAGATCCTGATTGTGCACCACAGAGTTCAAGAGTATTTTTATATTGACTTCATGGTCTGAGCAATCAACGCCTGCTGAGTTGTCAATAGCATCGGTATAGACATGACCACCTTGTTGTGCGAATTCGATACGGGCTAGTTGGGTTAAACCAAGGTTGCCGCCTTCACCGATCACTTGGCAGTGCAGCGCATTGGCATCGATTCGCACCGCGTCGTTGCTTCTATCGGCTGCCTGCTGATGCGTCTCTGACGATGATTTTATGTAGGTTCCAATACCACCATTCCACAATAGATCTACTGGGGCTTTTAAAATGTGAGAGATCAATTCATTCGGAGTCAGTGTGGTGTTTTCGATGCCTAGAGCCTGTGCTGCTTCGGTGGACAGGTGTAGTTTTTTTTCTGCGCGGGAAAAAATCGCTCCACCTTTCGACAGAGTGTCGACGTTGTAGTCTTCCCAGCTGGAGCGAGGCAGATCAAATAATCGTGATCGTTCGGCGAAACTAATAGCCGGATCGGGGCAGGGGTCAATAAATATGTGTTGGTGATTGAAGGCTGCCACTAGTTTGAGTTTTTCCGACAGCAGCATGCCATTGCCAAACACATCTCCCGCCATGTCGCCGATGCCAGCCACAGTGATAGATTCAGTTTGGGTGTCTATTCCCAGAGAGCGGAAATGTCGTTTTACCGATTCCCAGGCCCCGCGTGCGGTAATGCCCATTTTTTTATGGTCATAGCCTGCAGAACCTCCGGAGGCAAAGGCATCACCCAACCAAAAATCGTAGCGGTGTGAAACTTCATTGGCATAGTCTGAAAATGTCGCTGTGCCTTTATCGGCGGCAACTACTAGATAGGGGTCGTCGGAGTCGTAGCGCACGACATTTGACGGTGGAACAAGCTTGCCATCGATAATGTTATCGGTGATGTCCAGCAGCCCAGAGAGAAAGGTTTGATAACAACTAATGGCGGTTTGTTGGTTGGTCTCACGATCAGGGCTTGGGGGCACTTTGACAAAAAACCCACCCTTGGATCCAACGGGCACAATGACGGCATTCTTGACCATTTGTGCCTTCATTAACCCCAGAACTTCGGTGCGAAAATCCTCACGTCTGTCTGACCAGCGCAGACCACCGCGTGCGACCGCGCCACCGCGTAAATGTATCGCTTCGAGCATGGGCGAATAAACAAATATTTCGACGTGTGGTTTGGGTAACGGTAGATCATTCACTCTGCCAGAATCAAACTTGAAACTTAAATAATCAAAGGGTTCGCCCGCCGTGTTTAGGCAGAAGTAATTGGTGCGCAACGTAGCGTCGATCAAATTCTGATAGCTACGAAGAATCCGCTCTTCATCCAGGCTGGCCACTGAATCCATGGCTTCGTTAATTTTTTGCGTGCACGCTTCGATATTTCGGCCTGTGAGTTTGGGGTCGAATTTTTCATTAAACAGTTTTATTAGAAGTAGGGCGATCTCGGCATTCGATACCAGGCATTCGATCATGTAGCTTTGAGAAAAAGGCACTGCAATTTGCAACAGATATTTGCAGTAACTGCGCACGATCACCACTTCACGCCAGGTTAATCCGGCTTCCAATATCAGCTGATTAAATCCGTCGTTCTCCACTGAATCTCGCCAGATTTGCAACCAGGCTGCCTGAATGTACTCTCCAGATTCGCTGGCATTGTGCTCGCCTTTACCTGCGTACTCAGCGGTAAACTCATGTATCCAGACAGAGCTGTCACCCAACCGAGAAATTTCAAAGGGATGGCCGGTTTCGATCCTCAGACCCATGTTTTCAATGATGGGAATAACACTTGAGAGAGACACCGAGTTTGATTCTGAAAATAATTTGAAATTTACCGTATTGGAATCGGTAAAGATGTTTCTGTAAAAACTCATGACTGGACCATCAGCCAGAGACGTATTTTCAATAAATTCAATGTCTGCTACGGCTGCGCGTGCTGAATAGTCAACACGATAGTTTTCACTAAACCCTTTGGCGTATTTTTTATACAACGTCAGCGCCGTAGACTCATCGTACTGATCTCGGAGCATGTCGAGTAGCTGGTCGTGCCAGGTAATGGCTGCACTGCGAATCCGGGCTTCCAGCGCACTCCAATTCACCTTATGGGAAAACGGTGGCCTTCGTCGAACCACAAAGTGTAAGCGGGCTAAGGCTGAATTAGATGAAAACTCGGTTCTGAAATCTAGGCTTTCACCTGAGAGCCCGGCCAATAACAGCGCTTCGATATTGTGGCGAAGCTCGCGGCTGTAGGTATCGCGAGGAATAAATACTAGACAGTTGTAGAAGCGGTTTAACGGATCTACAGAATAAAATAAGCGAATCTGCTGCCGCTCGTGCAATGACACAATGCCTTTGGCCATCTCAAGCAGTCTTTCTGGGTGCGTTTGTAATAGCATCTCGCGTGGAAATCCGCGTAGCACTCTTTCCAGTGCCTCTCCATCGTGAGAATCTGGCGAGCGTTCCGACGCATCAATGGCGGATCTAATGCGATCCCGAATAAAAGGGATGCTTTGTGTCGGTTGGTATTGCAAACTGGAGGCAAATAGCCCCAGAAGAACCGTTACAGTGGAGCCATTTGGTATCAGTAAGATATCTGCAAACTCGTCTCTTAAAATCGGTGATTTCGACGCCGCCTTGCTAATGGTCAATGGCATTGAAGTGGCGCTGAGTGACACTAGTGCGTCTGCTGGCAATTGTTCCCTTAGAGGCCAATGGAACCGATGATGTTGATTGAGCAGCCCCAGTGCATCGGAATCTTCAACAGACAAGGATTCGCCTGTGGCGTTTGTATCAGCTAACTGATCGGTGGGCAACGTGGCTGAACCAAAGCAGATGAAGCGATCTTGCGCCAACCATTGAACAAATTCTGTGTGTTCAGTGTTTCCGTGTGCCAGCATGGCCAAGGTGTCCTGCATCGCAGGTTGTTCGGAATGTATCATGCGCAATAGGTGCAACATGGCATCGAACTTTTCCGTCAGGCCAATATGTTCTGATGTATTCAATCGGTCGATCTGAACATGAATCAGTGATTCAGCAACAAGCCGTTCGCTGTCTGAACCGGTTGATTTTTGCGGAGTCAGGTTAATCAGCGACCCTTCCTTTTTCCGAGCGATGTCAAGTACTGGATGAATTAATAAATGGACTCCCAAATGTTCAGTTCGGAGTAAGGATTGAACGGATGCCACCAACCAGGGTTGATCCTGCGTGACAATCTCAATAACGGTGTGTGCAGACTGCCAGCCTTCGGTGGCAAATTCTGGGTTGAATATGCGAAGTTTGTGCGTATCGGCCGGCCGTTGCTGACTCAATTTCCAATGCGATTGTGCCGCACCGAGTAAATCTTCCGCTAGCTGTGTGCTTAGGTCTGAATGCGGTACGCCGTGAAAATAGCGTCGGATAAATTGCGCCAGAGCATTCTGGTTGTCAGCATCCAGGGTGCGGGGAATGGCCTGCACAATCGAATCGATGATGGATTCGATAACCGGTTCATTTTGAACACCCGGTGCCTGAAACATGGTCAATCCCGGAAAATTTTGAGTACGTGTGGCTAGTTATCTAGGTTCAGCAGGAAACCCGCCAAAGCCCAGGCCCACGCTATGTTGGTCCTTCAAAATGCGACGCAGTTCCGAGCTTTGCATGCTTCGCTATCAACCTTAGAGACCAAACTGGCGGCCCACAGCCTTGAGTTCATCCATGGGAAGCCTGGCACCGAATTGGGTAATCAACTTGGCCGCAGCGGCGTTGGCCAACGCGCCGCACTGCTCAAAGGGCATACCGTGTGTGAGTCCATAGAGAAACGTTCCTGCATAGATGTCGCCAGCCCCGTTGGAGTCGACGGGTGTGACCGGTGATGCTGGGACTTCGATCGTGCTGTTGCCATCCCAAAGCACAGCACCCTTTGCTCCGCGGGTAATCGCAAACTGCCTGGCCATCGGTTTTAGGGCGTTGACGCATTGATCAATCGAGTCTGTATCGGTCATCAGCATGGCTTCGTCTTCGTTACAGAAGATCAGATCCAGTCCGTCGCCAATGATGTCTAACAGCCCAGGTTTGAAAAAATTAACCATATTGGCATCGGACAAGGTTAATGCGGTAAGCACACCGGCGCCTTCGGCAATTTTGCGTGCCTTGATCGCAGCTTGGGTGGCTGCGGGTTCGGCGACTAAATAGCCTTCGATATACAGCACTTGCGATTGTTTGAGGTCTTCTTCCACCAATTCGGATTCGCTGTATTGGCTGGTTATTCCCAAAAACGTGTTCATGCTACGTTCGGCATCTGGGGTAATCAGAACAATACATTTTCCTGTGACACCGTCGGCGCGAGTTTGATGTTCCAGATTGGTGTGCACGCCGTTGGCCCGCAGATCGTTCAGGAAGAAGGTGCCAACGTCGTCATTGGCAACCTTGCAAGAATAAAAGGTGTTGCCACCGAGCTGAGCACAGGCAGTGATGGTGTTGGCTGCCGAGCCTCCACCGCAAGGGTTCCCCTCATGGGATTCGAGTAAAGACAGCAGCTGATGGTGTCGGTCCAGATCGATGAGCGTCATCAATCCTTTGTCTACGGATAACTCCCCAAGCTCAGCATCGCTGATTTCGAATTCCATATCGACAAGCGCGTTGCCAACTCCATACACATGATGACTGGTCATAACTGCTTCAGATTATTGATTAGGGGCGTATTATCCCTAGTTCTGCGACCGATAACTATCTACAATTGCACTAATTTCTATTTGGCGGACAATCATGCGCACTCACCCTTGTGGTGTTATCAACACCGATCATCTCGGATCGACGGTCACTTTTTGCGGTTGGGTGCACCGACGCCGCGATCATGGAGGCGTCATTTTTGTCGATCTGCGAGATCATACGGGGCTGGTGCAGGTGGTCTTTGATCCAGATGATCCGGAGATGTTTGCGTTGGCCGAACAGCTGCGGAACGAATTTGTGATCCAGGTCGAAGGTTTGGTTCGAGACCGTCCTGAAGGTACCGTTAATCCTGACATGCCGACCGGGGAAGTGGAAGTGTTGGCGAAACGGCTTACCGTGTTGAACCGAGCCGCCACTCCACCGTTTCAACTTGATGATACCGACGTCTCAGAAGAGCACCGACTGCGCTATCGCTATGTCGACCTACGTCGTAGCGATATGCAGCAGCGACTGCGATTGCGCGCAGCGGTTGTATCGAAGCTGCGTGTAAGCCTGGAGGCGGCTGATTTCATCGATGTTGAAACACCCCTGCTCACCAGAGCCACGCCAGAGGGTGCGAGGGACTACTTGGTACCGAGCCGTGTCCATGAAGGGCAGTTTTTCGCGCTACCTCAGTCGCCGCAGTTGTTTAAGCAACTGCTGATGATGAGTGGCATTGACCGTTATTACCAGATCGCCCGCTGCTTTCGCGATGAAGATTTGCGTGCCGATCGCCAGCCCGAATTCTCTCAGCTGGATATCGAGATGTCGTTTGTTACTGAAGACGACATCATGAATCTAACGGAAAATATGATGCGCACGCTGTTCAAGGAAGTGCTCAATGTGGAGCTGGCTGATCCTTTCCCACGCATGAGCTATGAGCAGGCCATGCACGACTATGGATCTGATAAACCAGATCTTAGAATACCGCTTAAATTGGTTGAACTATCGGATGTGATGCAGAACGTTGAGTTCAAGGTGTTTGCCGAACCGGCGAAAAGTGACTCTGGTCGAGTGGCGGCTTTATGCGTACCCAAAGGTGCAAAACTCTCGCGCAAGGAAATCGATGTATATACCGAATTCGTCGGACGCTACGGTGCAAAAGGATTAGCGTACATAAAATGCAATGCGATAGCGGATGGGCGTGAAGGGCTTCAATCACCGATCGTTAAGAATCTCTCAGACGAGGCGTTGACAACGCTTGTCGAGCGCACGGGCGCTGTCGATGGCGACCTCATATTCTTTGGTGCAGATAAAAAATCGGTCGTCGACGCCGCACTGGGCGCGTTGCGTGTGCAGATTGGTCTGGACATGGAGTTGGTGGAATCGGATTGGGCACCTCTATGGGTGGTTGGATTTCCGATGTTTGAATGGGATGAGGGAAGCAAACGCTGGCAGGCATTGCACCATCCATTTACCGCACCGGTTGCCGATGATCTTGAGCACTGGCAGCAGCAGTTAGATGACGATCCTGGCAATAGTTTATCCAGAGCCTACGATATGGTTTTAAATGGCACAGAGCTCGGTGGCGGCTCGATCCGAATTCACCGTACCGATATGCAACAAAAAGCGCTGGAAATTTTGGGTATTGGAGAAGCGGAAGCGCGAGATAAATTTGGATTTCTACTCGATGCATTGCAGTATGGGGCGCCACCCCACGGGGGTATTGCCTTTGGGCTAGACCGTTTGATCATGCTGATGACAGGGGCGAGTTCGATCAGAGATGTCATGGCATTTCCTAAAACACAAACGGCGAGTTGTTTACTGACCTCCGCGCCCGGTGTCGTATCCGATCAGCAGTGGCGTGAATTACATCTGCGGCCCAGGACTCGCACTACTAGTTGATATGTACAAAATACCCGTTTCGGTGTTGGTGTTGGTGTACACACACGCCGGTGAGGTGTTATTACTGCGGCGGAAAGATTTACCCGATTTTTGGCAATCGATAACGGGTAGTGTCGAGCCCGGTGAAACATTCGAGCAGGCTGCGTTAAGAGAGTTAAAAGAGGAGACAGGGTTGGCTCCCAGGAACGTCCAGGATCTCCACACCTCGGTGCGCTTTCCTATTAAGGATAACTGGCGCAGTCGGTATGCGCCCGAGGTGACACACAACGAAGAGCATTGGTTCAGCGTACGCCTGGACGATACCTGCGATATTCAGCTGCAACCCGAAGAGCATCTGGAATATCAATGGGTGAGCTATGAGCAAGCGCTAAGCAAAGTGAGCTCTTCAACTAACCGACAGGCCTTGGAAACTCTGCGCGGAACACTCGGATGAAACCCTACTTATCAGGTACGCCACACAGTCTGAGGCCCGAGTGATGCAGCGCCATCCATCCAGTGAGCCGCCAATCCTGAAAAACGACGAACACTCACCTCAAGCCAACGAGGAAGCGGTGGTGCTTGTCCATGGAATTTGGATGCAAGGCTTCTTAATGAAGTTGATGGCGAAGCGCCTAAAAGCTCAAGGATTCGATACGCATGTCGTGAGCTATCGATTCCTTAAACAAACACCTGCGGAAAATGCCACCATACTCAAGGCCAAGTGCGATGAATTGACCCATCGTACGGTGCATTGGGTTGGTCACAGTCTGGGTGGTATCGTGATCCTACACTTGCTTGAACAAAACACCGATTTACCTCCGGGTAAGGTGGTATTGCTGGGTTCTCCGGTCCGAGGCAGCGCGTTCGCCTCAAAGTTGTACAGGAACCGCTTGTTCCGCCCTTTGTTGGGTAGAAGTGTGGAGAACGGTTTGCTCGGCGGCGCTCCGGAATATACATTTGATCGACCTTTGGGCATCATAACCGGTTCACTACGGTTAGGATTGGGTTCGGTGTTATTCGCTGTCGAAGGTAGTGATGGGGTCGTGTCTGTTGAAGAAACACGGTTACAGGGTATTACAGATGAAATCAGTGTGCGCTACACACATTCAATGATGGTGTTTTCCAAACAATGTGCGCGTCGTGTGGCCGAGTTTTTAACTCATGGTCATTTCACTCGATGATTGGCTAATTCGTTTGTCACAAATGCACAGTTAAGCGAAAGAGGGGACGATGGCAGGTCACAGTAAATGGGCAAATATCCAACACCGTAAAAACGCACAAGATGCGAAGCGCGGTAAGTTGTTCACTAAGTTAATTCGCGAGATAAATGTCGCGGCGAGAATGGGTGGTTCAGACCTGAATTCAAACCCCCGGCTGCGACTAGCGGTTGATAAAGCGCTTGGCGCTAATATGACCAAAGATACTATTGAGCGTGCCGTCAAAAAAGGCGCTGGCGAACTCGATGGTGTGGCTTACGAAGAAAACCGCTATGAAGGTTATGGCGTCAACGGCGTGGCCATAATGGTGGATACCATGACCGATAACAAAAACCGCACGGTATCCGAGGTCAAACATACCTTTGGAAAATACGGTGGAAACCTGGGAGCGGTCGGCTCGGTGTCTTATTTATTCAGTAAGCTCGGCGTGCTCAATTACCCAGCTGGTTCTGATGAAGACACGCTGATGGAAGCCGCGCTTGATGCCGGTGCAG
Organism: Gammaproteobacteria bacterium; assembly: GCA_019634245.1. The sequence continues at coordinate 5,632 of JAHQVR010000116.1, read as the reverse complement.
AAGATGTTGTCAGTGATGACGACGGATCTGTGGAAGTCATCACTGATGAACAGAGTTTCGTGGATGTGAAAGAGGCGATGGTCGCCAAGGGGCTTGAGCCAGAGCATTCTGAAGTGACGATGCGAGCCTCGACTGAGGTAGCGTTAGATGCCGAGCAAGGTGAGAAACTACTGAAGCTTATTGATGCTCTGGAAGACATTGATGATGTGCAGAATGTGTATAGCAATGCCGATATTCCTCCTGAGGCTTACGTTTGAAAACACTGACGCGAGTGCTGGGAATCGATCCGGGTTCAGTCGTTACTGGTTATGGTGTTATTGACACCGATGGGCATCGCAACATCTATGTGGATCACGGGCACATTCGTGTCAAGGGAGATTCTTTTGCAGAACGGCTTGGGCACATACATCGTTCTATCGTCGAAGTAGTCGATCAGTGGCAGCCCATCGAAGCCGCTGTTGAACAAGTCTTTGTGAGTAACAATCCCATGTCTGCTTTAAAACTTGGCCAGGCAAGAGGTGCGGCAATTACCGCTGTGGTCGCGGCAGACATGGCGGTGTTTGAATATTCTGCGCGTTCGATTAAGCAAGTGGTTGCCGGTACCGGTTCGGCGGAAAAAAAGCAGATACAAACCATGGTCAAAGCGCAACTAGACATCCAACGTGTGTTGCAAGCCGATGCAGCCGATGGGTTGGCTGTCGCCATTTGTCATGCTCATTCACGACAATCTGTGATTAAAGGCGTATCAGTATCACCTAGACGCAAAGCGCGTGGCCGAGGGCTTCGCTGGTGATTGGGCGGTTGAAAGGGGTTCTGTTAGAGAAAAGCCCTCCAAGCTTAGTGTTGGATGTTCAAGGTGTGGGCTATGAGGTAGATGCGCCGATGTCGACGCACTATGTGCTCGCACCGGTGGGCAGCACGGCTGAATTGTTTACGCATTTGCTGGTGCGTGAAGATGCCCAGCTTCTATACGGCTTCGCAACAGAAATCGAGCGGCACTTATTCCGCGCATTGTTAAAAGTTAAGGGTGTGGGTGCGAAAGTAGCATTGACAATACTCTCCGGTATGTCTCCGGATGAATTTATCGCCTGCGTGGCGCGAAAGGATGTGGTAGCACTTACCAAGATTCCAGGAATTGGAAAAAAAACCGCTGAGCAATTATTGCTCGATATGGCCGATAAGCTCGACACCATTGGCACTGATGGATCATCTGGAGCCCAGCCAGTGAGTAGTAACAGTGATCTGCAAACGCAAGCGGTGGAAGCCTTGATGGCTTTGGGGTATCGGCAAGCAGAATCCCAACGCTTACTCGACAAAGTATCCGAGGATGGGCAAAGTGTTGAAGAAATGATTCGCGCTGCTCTGCGTGCTGTGAATGCTTGATCATCTGGAACTTTGTCGATGACTGATACCGAGCGCTTGTTAACGCCAGTAAAGAAAAATGAAGACGCACAAGAACGTGCTATGCGACCTAAAAAGCTGGCGGACTATCGCGGTCAGGAGGCAGTGACAGAGCAATTGGATCTGTTTATTCAGGCGGCCAGTCGCCGAGATGATGCGTTAGATCATGTCTTGCTCTTCGGGCCTCCGGGTTTGGGCAAAACAACCTTGGCCAACATTATCGCCAACGAGCTGGATGTACGCCTGTTACAAACCTCTGGCCCGGTGCTCGAACGTCCCGGTGACTTGGCCGCTATTCTGACGAATTTAGAGTCTGGTGATGTCCTGTTTGTGGATGAGATTCATCGCTTAAGTGCGATTGTTGAAGAAGTCTTATACCCCGCCATGGAGGACTATCAAATCGACATCATGACAGGTGAAGGATCAACGGCTCGGTCGTTTAAGATAGATTTACCACCGTTTACGTTGGTGGGTGCAACGACTCGGGCGGGCTTGTTGACGTCACCCTTAAGAGATCGCTTCGGAATCGTTCAGCGCTTAGAATTTTATGCTGCCAAGGATCTGGCGGGCATTGTGTCTCGCAGTGCGCGGTTGTTAGAGGTTGAGGCCGATGAAGCCGGGTGTTTTGAAATTGCTCGGCGTTCACGTGGGACGCCCAGAATCGCCAATCGATTGTTGCGTCGAGTGCGAGATTATGCCGATATTCGTGCCGATGGCGTTATCAATGAAGCCGTTGCTGACGATGCATTGAATTTACTCAAAGTAGATCGACTGGGGCTCGATAGTGTCGATCGCCGGCTGCTTCTAGCGATTATTGAAAAATTCGGTGGTGGGCCGGTGGGGGTGGACAATCTTGGCGCTGCGTTGAGTGAAGACGCTGGCACAATTGAAGAAGTGGTTGAACCTTATTTGATTCAGCAAGGTCTACTGATGCGAACCCCCAGAGGGCGTGTTGTGACCGACCTTACCTATCAGCACTTTGGGCTTGAGAACACAGCTTCTGCACAGGGTAAATTGCCCATCTCCTGAACATCGATCAATGTCTTTGTCGGGTGTGTGTACAAAAATAAATCGCCTTTACACTGCCGTTGGCGTGCTGAAATAGTGTCAATGCTGTTGGAAAATTGTTCATCCCTTTAGCAATCTCTACAGTGAAGCCGGAACGCCCTGTATTATCGAGACTTTAACTGTATTTTGTTGACAGTTTTTGAGACAATTGGCCGGTTTAAATGCAATGTTACTCCATGCCTCTGCGGGTCTATCTGGAAGATACCGATGCAGGCGGCATCGTTTTTTATGCCAACTACCTAAAACACATGGAGCGCGCTCGGACTGAATGGTTGCGGGCCTGTGGTGTGGAACTGGATCAGTGGCAAAGTCAACACTGCCGGATGTTTGTAGTGCGTGAAACACATGTGCACTATTTAAAACCAGCAAGGTTTAACGATGAACTGGTTGTGTCCGCTAAGTTATTGACGCTTAAGCCTGCGAGTTTGGTGTGTGAGCAAACCATCATGAAAGGTACTGACCTGTTGGTGAGCGCCACTGTGCGTCTGGCCTGTGTAAATACAGATACACTAGCGCCGTGCGCAATTCCAACTGAAATTAGAGAGGCAATTGTCTCGTGAATACTGACATGTCGTTCCTGCACCTGGCACTGAATGCTAGCCCAGTAGTTCAAGCTGTCATGGTGATTTTGATAATCGCATCCGTGATGTCTTGGGCGTTGATTCTGGGTAAATCACTGCAATTGCGAAAAGCCCGCCAATTGGCAGAAGACTTCGAGCAAGATTTTTGGGGATCCTCTGATATTTCTGGTACCTACTCCCAGCTCACTATGCGACGAGGTACTTTAAGTGGGCTTGAGCGAATATTTGAAGCTGGGTTCTCAGAGTTCGGCCGCTTACGTCGTAAAACCGATAACGACGAAATCATCATGGATGGTTCAGGGCGTGCGATGCGTATTGCAGTGGCGCGTGAATCTGACATTGTCGATCAGCACCTGCCGTTTTTGGCAACCGTCGGATCGATCAGTCCGTACATAGGTTTGTTTGGTACGGTGTGGGGGATTATGAATTCATTTACGGCTCTGGGAAATGTTCAGCAAGCCACTCTCGCGATGGTAGCGCCGGGCATCGCCGAAGCGCTTATCGCGACAGCGATCGGATTGTTTGCAGCTATTCCAGCCGTTATTTTTTATAATCGTTTTGCGACGGAAATAGACAAGCTCATTAATCGGTATGAAAATTTCTCGGAAGAGTTTTCTACCGTCCTTCAACGCCAAGCTATTCGGCGTTCTCAGTCAGACAGTCACAGCCATCCTCAGGTGTAATCCGGCACCGTGGCAAGAACCCAACAGATAAGCAGGACTCGACGCAGCAGACGTCAGATGGCTGAAATCAATGTTGTGCCATACATTGATGTCATGCTGGTGCTGCTCGTTATCTTTATGATCACAGCACCGTTATTGCGCACAGGTGTTGAAATCGATCTTCCTGATGCTGCGGCCACGCCCATCCTCGATGCCGGAAAAGCTTCAGAACCTCTTATCCTTTCTATCGATGCTGCAGGACAGTGGTTTTTAAATGTGGGAGAAGATCCTGAAGCTGCGATGGACAGAACGGAAGTGCAGCGCTTGGCCACAGCCGTATTGAGGCTCGATCCGAACAAGCGGGTCATGGTTGCTGGTGATAGTGCGGTGGACTACGGTCAGATCATGCAAGCGATGGTGGCTTTGCAGGGCGCTGGTGCCTCAACCATTGGATTGATGTCAGAGCCTCCGCGTTAATCATGTTTGCGCTGCTAAAAAAATACCCTCTGGCCATCATTCTGTCCGTGATCTTGCACGTCGGTTTGTTTGGTGCGCTGGCCGTGAAAGTAGCAAAAGACCCACCGTCATTGGGTGACTCTCTCGATGAGAATCAGCCTATACAAGCCGTGGCTATTAGCGAAGCTGATGTCTTGCAAGAAATGGAAAAGCTGCAGGCTCAAGAAGACGAACAACAGCGTCAGGAAGCCGAAGAACAGCGTGCGCGTGAAGAGACCTTGGCAGCATTGGATGCTGCAAAATTAGCTGCTGAGGAAAAACTGGCTGAAACTGAAGCGTTGACTGAGCAGCAAAAAGCCGTAGCAGAACAGGAGAAAGAACGGATTGAAGCTTTGCAGAATGAGGCTACGGAGCTAGAACGTCAACGACAAATTCAACAAGCGAATGCTGAAGCTGAACGGGCTCAGATTGAGGCACTAAGGGAACAACAAAATACGTTAAGTGCACAACAAATCGCTGATCGAGAAAAAGAGCTAGAACGATTACGTCAAGAGCGCTTAAGGGAGGAAGATCGCATTGCAGCGGCACAAGAGCGAGTGGAGCAGGAGGCCCAACGAATTGAACAGGCTCGAGTGGAAGCTGAAGCTGAAAGAGCGCGTCTTCTTGAAGAACAGCGCTTAGCAAGAGAACAAACCGAGGAGTTGCGGGAGCAGGCGCGATTGGCCGCTGAAGAGAAAGCGAAAGCAGCCGAAGAAAAAGCTCGGCTGGAAGCCGAAGCTCGGGCCGCTGAAGCAGAACGCCAACGACTGCTTGAAGAAGCCCGTCAAGCCGATGAAGAGCGCCAAAGAGCGTTGGCAGAGAAGGAGCAAGCTGAGGAAGAAAAACAACGGATCGAAGAGGAACAACGCGCAGCAGAAGAAGCGCGGCGTTTGCAAGAGATCGAACAGAAGCGTTTGGCCGCAGAGGCAGAAAAAGCAGCATTGGCGGCAGAATTGGAGAAGCAGAAACAATTAGAACTCCAAAGAGCTGCTGAGGCAGAAGCTGCTGCTTTGGCCCTCAAACAGGCTGAAGAGGCTGCCGCTGCTGAACGACAGAAGGCGGAGGAAGAACGACGACAGAGACAAGAGCTGGAACGACAAGCCGAAGAAGCGCGTATCGCTGAAGAGGAACGTAAAGCCGAAGAAGCGCGTATCGCAGAAGAGCAACGCAACGCCGAAGAGGCGCGTATCGCAGAAGAACAACGCAACGCCGAAGAGGCGCGTATCGCGGAAGAACAACGCAAGGCCGAAGAGGCGCGTATCGCGGAAGAACAGCGCAAAGCCGAAGAGGCGCGTATCGCAGAAGAACAACGCAAGGCCGAAGAGGCGCGTATCGCAGAAGAACAACGCAAGGCCGAAGACGCGCGTATCGCAGAAGAACAACGCAAAGCTGAAGAGGCGCGTATCGCAGAAGAACAACGCAAGG
>JAHQVR010000115.1 GCA_019634245.1 Gammaproteobacteria bacterium | reverse complement strand
GATAATCGATTCCAAGCGCTGAAAAATGCTCGACATGCTTCGCTGTGTTAACGCCTGTTCCTGCGAATGTTACGATTGATTGCTCTGGCTTATTCTCGGCCTTGAAATTCTCAATCAGATTTAATGCACCGCCACTTTCCTGTGCTTTAGCGCTCACGGTTTGCCTCAGATACATATTTAATATTTCCCTATCGGACGGCAAACTCATCATCTCAAAAGTACGTGCTCAAACTAGTTAATGCGGATTCGTGATCCGCTTCAATGGTTATTACTTGCCTAGCCAGACCAGTGCTCTTCTCATATGGCCAGCAGTAAGGATCATTTTCAGGAAGAACAATTAGATCCGATACACCGTATTCCTGTTGCGTTATATCACTGTTCAACAGCATTAAAAACTGCTGTTGTAATTCCGGATAGCTCAGTCGCGACAACTCAGTCCAGAATTGCGAGTTTTCCAATCTCTCGTAAAGTTCTTCCTCATCCATAGCGGACAGGGCATCACTGCCTATATCCTCTAGTTCTTTGTATACAGTTTCATGTGGAGGCGATACTGATACTGACTCCAATGTGCACGACAGTTGACTAGCATCCAACGTATTTAGAAATCTATGCATTAATATAGCACCTGTGCTGTAGCCGAGGACCTTGATCGATTGAACTCTGTTGGAGACTTCTTTCATATGCCTAGTCATTTCCTCAAACAGCTCCGTCGCAGAATTCGCCCTTTCGTATCGAACGGCACAGATCATTTTGTTGTTACTGATCGATTGAATGTTGAGGTACTTAACAGGGTCGATAATGGCTCCTGCTAAAAAGTAGATGACTTCTGTGTTATCTGCCAGCAAGTTAATCTCTTCAATTATTGGCAGCTTTTCGTTTACTATTATGCCCGGCGCAACGAACTTACTGTCGACAACTGATGCGGTATCTTCAATCATGTCAATAGCACTTTGATCAGTAGTTGGCTCTTCAGGTACTCCCTCAAACATTTGCTGGAGTTGCCTGAACGAACTCTTTCTCACAGTGGCAAGATCCATCGTAATTTTATATTGGTTATCCAGCATCGAAATAATTTCAACACTCATTAACGAGTCGAGCCCGAATTCTTCAAATGGTGTTTCGTACTGATCCTTAGCGACGCTTTCCAAGCCCATAACATTTGATACGTCTTTGAGAAGGCTTTGAAAATCTTTTTCAGTAGTCAAATTCTGCTGTGTTGAAATTTCGCGGAAATCAACAGGCTTGTGAACATAGCTCGATACCACAGTATGCTGACTGTTAGTCAAAAAGGTTTCCAGCGTATTCATACATGAAGCAATTCCCTGCGCAACACTGTTGACTGAAACCAAACCGGCAGAGTCCGCATTTTCATGCGCAAATCCGACATCTCCGATAATGCCCCACTGAACTGACAGTGCAGGGTATCCATGAGCTTTTCGTTGGTCACACAGACGATCCAATCCAATATTTGCATAACCATAGTTAGTCTGACCTAGATTTCCATATCCCCCAGAAAGGGAAGAAAACACTACAAAATGCTCTAACTCTGGACAACACACCCTGGATAAGTCATCAAGGTGCCTTCCACCATTCAGCTTCGGACCAAGCACATTCTCGAATTTTTCTTCGGTCTGATTCTGGAACAATGCATCCTCCAAAACCATCGCAAGGTGAAAAACACCCGCAACCGGAGCCTCATTCTCTGCTTCAGAGAGTAGTAGCTGACAATCGTCATGATGCGCAACGTTTCTTTGCGAAACGATTATATTCGCACCACTCTTTTCCATCTCATGAATACAATCTTCTTGATAAGGAGTTTTCACACCGGATCTGGAAGTGATAATTAGTGTCTGCGCACCGCGACTGACTAACCATTTACTCAGTTCAAGACCCAGTCCACCGAGGCCACCTGTAACAATGTAGCTTTTGTCCGGATTAGCCCAAAAACAACTATTGGCTGTAACAGACCAGGCGAGATCGTCAAACTGCATTTCATCCGCATGATCGTTAACCGCCAGCATAACCTTACCGAAATGCTCCCCTTTGGCTGAAAATCGAAATGCCTCTTCAATCTGATCGTGACTAAACACAATTGGCTGCAGTGGAACAACTGTACCGTCCGTGATTCCCTGCTGCATTAGCGCCCACACAGTTGCCATTTCAGCTGAGTCATTGCGCGCAACGTTATTCATACCCACACCCAATACTGCTGCGTCGCGTAAAAATACCCCCATCCCCAATGGCGTATTCTGGGCCATATCATATCTGCCAATTTCGATAAATTTTCCGTAACGTGAAATCAACCGCAGACTGGACTGCAACAATTCACCGGCCAGGCAATTAACGATAACATCAACACCTTCCCCCTCCGTTTCATGCATTAGCCAACGCTCAAAGCGCTTATCTCTCGAATGGCCAATATGGCTTGCAGGAATCGCGGGAAACATTTTCCTGATCTCGTTACGCTTTTTATCACTACCTACTGTGACGAACACTTCGCAACCAATCGCCATGGCGATACGAATACATGCCTGTCCAACGCCGCTTAGAGCAGAATGTATCAACACAGATTGCCCCGCCGTGATTGTCGCCCTTGTAAGCAGAGCGCAGTAAGCAGTGGAATATGCAATTGGAACGGTGGCGGCTTCGGCCAACGTCCAGGTTTGCGGGATTTCCCATATACCGTGTTTGGGCAGATCTTTTTGGGAAAGCCTGGTACAGACCGGTTTATCAAGTATCAGCCCCATCACTCTGCTCCCATCCCTGGTCAAACCTGAAAACTCATTGATGAGCTTTACCGATAATGAGTCTTTACCGTAGGCTGTGTGTGATACTCGGCCGGTTGCGACCATAACATCTTTAAAATTCAAAGCACCGTAGGCCACCCGGATATCATCGATTTCACTACGGAAGTTTTGCGCTTGTTCCCAAGCTATGCTGGATAGATCCCCTACAGTCTCTATGGCCAATGTGGCGGTGTCAGTTTGCACCATTGGTTTATCGGGGTAAGGCAAATAACGGAAACTTCCCCATTTACCTCCTCTAACTATGTTCTGATAAAGGCGCGCAGCGAATATGTCCTTGGCTAAATCGGGTTGCAAAGCAGTACCTTCATTCATGTAGAGCAGTTTTATTCGCTCGCCACCGGGCTCATATCGAATACAGTTCCCTAGTCCCAATAGCCCAGGAGAATCTTCCTGCGTGCCTCGTAGCCAAACATCTGAATGACTATCACGAGATAACTCCGACTGAATCTGCTCAAACCCTGACCACTGTCGATCATGAATATCAACACTAACGGATTCCTTTTGGTCAGTAACTTTGCGACATAAAAATAACGCACAGGAAACTCCATCGTTTTTTACCGACACCAATTTGAATCCTACAGCCTTCAACAAACGCTTCCAACCGTCCGAATCAACGTATGGACCATAGGTTCTGATATCCTCATCCTCAAAATTCCAAAAATCCTCAAGGAATCCAAACATGCCGATAGCTTCGGGAAAAACGCATTCATGCAATAACAGAAAACCTCCATCCTCTAGACGACTATAAATTTGCTTGAGTGACGTTGTCAGGTTTGAAGCAACATGCAGAGCATTACTCGCAACGACAACATCTACGGATTCAACTAACTGTTCAGGTAGCTTTTCGTTGATGTCCCAAGTGGCGCAATCAAAGACCGATTGGTAGTCGGAAAAACGCTCTTTCAACTTGCCAAAAAAACCAGCTGAAATATCTGTTGCAAGATAACGCGTGTCTGTATCGCTTAAAGTAGGTAGAACAATCGACGTCAGGCCTCCCGTACCAGCACCCGCCTCGAGTATGGTTAACGCCTTATTTACCGGATAGTTCTCATAGATAATCGAACACATCTCCTCAACATAACCGGCTCTGAACAGATGTGCACCATAGTAATCGTGCGAATAAATACTGGCGAATTCTTCATGCGCAAACAGACTTTGCAATGGTTCACTAATAAAACTTGAATCATCGGCGAAAATTGATACTGCAACTCGCAAGACAGCAGCATGTTCTTTCTTTATGAAGTAATCGACTTCGCTCTGATCTGGTACTTCATCGTAAAGATTCTCAAGCACTTTACGTGTCTTGCTTAAATGAAGTGGCAATGTTTCGTTTTCGTGTTCATATTTCTCTATGACTTTTAACGCACCACATGCGACGTAGGACTTCGCCAATTTTGCATAGCGTTGATCTTCAACAGGTGCATTGGTGATCGTATTATCTTCAAAGTAGGGAACGAATTCATGGCTCGCCATATTGGGCTGTACTGCTCGCCACCACTGATCATTGATGGGAGTAGATTCAAGCCCCTCAATCTCGACAGCTTTGGACATGACAGATTGGTCGTACCTGTCTTTGTAGACGTCTACCTTTAGCTGCTTCGCTAATTTCTCTGGATCGATACGAACACTTCTGATTGCGGTGGGCACCGTAAGACCGGCAAACTCGCCAAACAGGTTCACCTGTAACATGGCATCGAGCAGTGATACCCAGTTTCCACGCCACTCTAGAGTTGCCCGCATTCCATCACAGCTTACGCGCTCGATACCCTGAAACTCCGGCCCGTACTGGTATCCGCGCAGCCTTGTCTTTGTGTACGCCGCAGATTTGTCGAGATAATCGTTATCATCTACATCAGTCGACAAAGCAATTACATCATCGAGCGCCGAGATGTTCAGTTCTCCGCTAACGCTGCCAGTGACCACCAAATGTTCACCTTCAGCCAGTTCGAACAGACCGGATGCCGGTGAGTATCGCGCTGTCAGCTGCACCTCTTTTTCAATATGTACTCGCGTTGCACGAAGAAACTTGATGTTGGAAAACTGTATAGGTTGTTGGTCAACGGTTGTATTGTTGTTCTCAGCAAACAGTTGCCACACCAAATATAGATATCCAACTCCAGGGAAAAGTACCTTTCCGGCTATCTGGTGATCCTGAATAAACTGATATTCTTCTTTGGCCAACGAGATATCAAAGGTTCTTCCACCTTCGGCGTTAGCCTGATACCGGTCAAATAATGGTACATCATGTTTTTTATGTAACCACGAAACCTTTGACGGGGTATTTGAAAAATAGAGATTACCACTTGTCGGATTAAGTCTATGCCAGTTAATATCTACCCCGAAGCTGAAAAGCCTGGCAATACCGCCATTTAACTCAGTATTGTTTTTAACATCCCTTCGGCTTAAGCCAGTGTATTTAACACGGGGGTTCTGCAGCAGTATCGTCGAGTAAAAAAGCGTCGTCGGGCCTACTTCTATAACAATCGCTTCGTCTGGAATCTGATTTATCGCATCATTAAAGCGTACCGGATTACGCAGATTCGCTGAGAGGTAGTTCACATCACATTTAACTTGGTTCTGCAAATCATCTGCCGACAAACAGGTACTAATCCATCGCGAGGAAAAAGATTTAGGCTTACCAACTACTTTGTCTAACGCCGCTTCAAAAGCCGGAAGAACACTATCCAGTTGGGCAGTGTGAAAAGCAATTCCTGCGGAGCCGACCACTTTTGACTCGACCCCCTGCTGGATTAATTTATCCACCGCTGCATCGATAGCAGCTTCAGTACCACTGATAGTGACATTGTTTTCTCCATTGTGGCAGGCGGCAAAAAGTTCTTCTCCCTCCAACGCATGAGCTTGCTCCCAGGTCAGTTCTACGGCGGCCATCTTGCCTCTGGTCTCCGGAGTATCCTCAAGACACTGGCCGCGCCAAAAGGCAACTTCCATAGTCTGCCGTTTTGTCAGGGCACCATCTGCGTAGGCACAAGCTATCTCGCCCAGACTGTGTCCGAGTAGTCGGTCAACCGGTACGTCAAGTGATCGAAGCAGATCTACCATGGCAACTTGCATCGCACTGATAGCAATGAAACACGCTTTGGGTGAGTGATCAAACAATCCGTGCTCCGCGGTAAGTAAGTCGACAAGGTCCACTCCGAGTGGTTTTACAATTTCAGCGCATTCGTTCAGAGCGGAGCTGGTTAACGGGTTCTTCAATAATTCGGTACCCATGCCTTCCCATTGCGCACCCATGCCGGAAAAAATCCACCATACCTCCCTCGACTTGATCTTGTCCGCCTTGATTACACTAGGTGCTGAGTCATCAGATTGACAAGGCAAAAGGCAGGCGCGGTAAGGGTTTTTCCGGCTGGGGATATTGGCAATGCCCTGCAAGTGTATTACATGATCATTGCTCAAATTCGTATTGCTAAGTTGCTCAACATGGGCGCTGAGGCCATCTTCGGTTCTGTGAGAAAGAGGCACAATGCAATCTTCTGCGGTTTGCTGTTGCGGTGCCGCCAGTTCGAAACCGCCGCGAATAATGGCATGAGCATTGGTGCCACCAAAACCAAAGGAATTGATCCCGACGATGCCTCCCTTCCAAGGCTCGTTCTCAGAAACCACCTGGATATTGCCGTTGCGAAGACTCTCGATATTAGGATTAGGTTTTGAGTAGTGCAGATTGGCCGGTAGCGTTCCATGTTCCATGGCCAGAAGCACTTTACATACCCCCGCCAAACCTGCCGTCGATTCACTATGCCCCATATTAGTCTTGACTGAACCAACCTTTAACGTATCAGACCGCTGCTGAGCGAGAGCCCGATCGATCGCGTCTAATTCAGCGGGATCGCCCGCCTGAGTACCTGTGCCATGTGCCTCGATGTAATCTACTTCCGCTGCACCAACTCCTGCGGTTTCGTAAACCTGCCTTAGTAATTGCTCCTGAGCAATACTGTTTGGGAATGTAATACCTTGACTAGTGTAACCATCATTATTGGTGGCGGTACCCAATACTTCTGCACGTATGCGCGATGATTTTGACTTGGCCGTCAGCACCAGAACAACGACACCTTCCGATCTGACATAGCCATTAGCACTCTCATCAAACGCTTTACACTTTCCATCTGCTGCCAGCATATTCAATTGAGTAAACCCGACGCTCGTTCCAGGCCGCAGAATGATGTTGGCAGAAGCGACCACAGCCATGTCGCACTGCCCTGACTGAATAGCTCGTGTGGCCTCGTCAAGCGCCACTAATCCGGATGAACACGCCGTGTCTATGGTTTTTGAAGGACCTGTCAGGTCATAAAAATATGACAGGCGGTTGGCAAGCATGCTTAGCGCTGTACCGGTGTTCTCGTAACCGCGCATCATATGCGGATTAGAATTCGAATTAGCCATCGCATCGGGAAAACACGCGCCAACAAAGACACCAACGTTGTTGTTCGATAGAGTAAATGGATTAATCCCAGAATCGACAAACGCCTCGTGGCTTACCTCAAGCAGTAAACGCAGCTGCGGATCCATACATTGGGCTTGCTTACCGTGAATATCGAAGAACTGCGCATCAAACTGATCGATATCCTTCACTACCCCGAAACGAGGCGGGATACCGTACTGACCGGCAGGCCACCTGTCGCTCTGTTCAGAAATCATGTCCTGGTGTGTTATTAGATTCTTCCAAAATTCCTCGGGAGAGGAAGACATAGGAAAGCGGCAGGAAAAACCATTTATCGCTACTGATTCAGGCATTTGCATCTCCATACATTGCGCGTAGTCGGTATAGAGTCCGACTAGATCTAGAGTATAAAAATGCTCTGTCGATCTTGGTATAGGGTAAATCCCTCATTTGGATAGACGGGAGTTGTGTGTTCGACAACTTCGACAGACGGATCCGGCACTTTTTTACGTTATCAGCAGGAAGCTTGCGCTGGACTAGTATCTACAACAGAGACAATGAACGGGAAGTTTATTAAGGTCTAATCTGCTGGCTCTACACCGATACGACGGCTATGGTGTTCACTCGTTGCAGCGGTACTGTTGCTTAAAGGGAAATACTCGCCTCTGGATTGCATGCGTATGCGTGGTATAAAAAAGAGGATTCGCACCAAAGAAGAGCAGTGCCTATTCTATAGTCGAGGTTTTACTAAGGTATGTTTGGGGACGTCGGCGACCGCTTATAATCAGGGTTTTTCCTGGTCAATATCATTACTGATGATAGTCATATTATCGAGAGTATCGCCGCGTTCTCTTTTGATAACGTACATAACCAGTAGGCATCATTAAATACAGGGAGCCGGTCAAGCCAGCAAGTTGACGCCCGGAAAAAAGGCGGAGTGAGTGAAGGAAAAGGCCATGTCCATATCTGAACGAACTGTTATTGTCGCAGACGACCATGCTTTGGTACGTGATGCTCTAAAAGACATTTTACTGAACATTGGCGGGGTGTCGGTTATTGGAGAGGCTAAAAACGGCCTGGAAGCTATAGCGCTTACAAAGTCGCTCAAGCCCGACCTGCTGACACTTGACAGCGCCATGCCACTTGCAGAAGGGATGGAAGTCTATGGTGAAATACGTCGCTGGGGTCCGGACACACGTATTGCGGTAGTCACAGGTTTTACCAGTGTTAACCATCTGTCGGATTGGATTGCGGTGGGCGTCGAAGGACTGTTTTTAAAAACCTGCCCAACCTCTCAATTAACTGAGGGTTTTTCCATGATCCTTAACGGTGGCTCCTTCTTCTCTGAAGCCGTAAAGAGTTCTATAGCGGATGCGCCTGAAAAAGCGTCATTGACACTGCGAGAGCGACAAGTCATGCAGTTGGTAGCCGATGGACTATCTAATAAAGAAATCGCGCAAAAATTTTCGATAAGCCCGAAAACCGTCGACAATCATCGCTGTCATTTGATGGCAAAGCTTGGAGTAAGCTCGACGGGGCATCTTATAGCCTATGCATTGAAAGAAGGATTGCTCGATCTAAAAAAGCAGCTATGACATCATCCTGATTTATAAAGTTTCCACTGGTATCGTCCTAAAACATGATCGATATGGTAGTGATAGTAATAGATAGAGCTCGACAACCAAATTTTTCGCAGCACGTATAAATTATTTCATAAATACACTGCATCCACTGTGTGCAAAAGAACCAGTTTTCCATGGCATGAGGCAAAGGTTGCGCAGGAAATTTTTGCCGGAACGCCGGTTAAGAGTACTAGAAGCCTAGTGAGCACAGAAAAAGAGGTGCAATAGCTTTTTTTCCACAGAATTATAGCCCCATTTTTTTTACAGAATTTATCAGTCAGTAGATGTGAGTTGCATCCATGAGATCGTTAGAAACAATTATTTGTGCGCTGTTGTTCATACATTGCTCGCAAGTTAATGCGCAGTCGAATCAGCCTCTTACTGTGCAAGATTCGGCTACATATCGAATCACCGGAAACCACATCGAAACCTATGTTGGCCAACGTGTAGACCCACAACTCAAAAAAGGCGAAGATCTATTTGCACAGGGTAAGTTCAAGCCGATAGTTGGCGATACACCGGACTACGGCGTAACCGATGCTGGTATATGGCTCAAGTTCAGCCTGCTAAATTCGAGTATCAATGAGAGCCTATGGGTTCTGGACACAGGGGTACCCTTCCTGCGACTTATCAAAGTCTGGGCGGTCTCGGGGGATACTGTGAAATCGGTATTGTCTGACGGGCGGACGACTCGCTTTCACGATCGAAAGCAGCAACAAAGAATGCTTATCTCCGAAGAGTTTTCACTCGTCCCCGGTATGGAGATGGACATCTGGGTTTATTTCGAGTCTGACAGCACTTCGGCCATCCCACTTCGAATCTACCCCTCAAGCGATGTTTACAAAACCGCCGTCGAGACTGATGTGCCGTTAATCGTCTTTTACGCAATAGCGCTTGTGTTTCTTGCTTTTGTAGTGGCTTTTGCCTTTGCACTCTCATCAAAAGTGGCATTTTATTACGCCGGATTTTTCGGCTGTGTCCTAGCCTACAACGCCCAGCTCACAGGAAACCTCTTTGTGTATCTGTGGCCAGAATTTCCTCAGTGGAACGCGCTTGCGTCTCATCCGTTTGGAATGGGAGCAATTGTGTTTGCATTGCTGATGGGACGTGAATTTATTAAGTCAGGACTGCAGCGTCGATCGCTTCGGTTATTGGTGCTGTTCGTCACTGTCTTTTCAGCGATCTATATTTTTGCGCCGCTTGTGTTACCACTGGTCACAACCAAGAAATTGGCTGGACCGATAGTGCTGACCTTCCTAGTGTTGCAATTTGTGCTTGCGATCGTGGCTTTTAGAGACAAAAAAGCGGGTAGCCTGTTTTACGTATTAGGCGCACTCACGCTTTTCGGGTATATCGGCTTGTTCACAGCGCTGACGCAGGGCCATATCAAGATTGACTCTGCAAACAGGGAAATGATGCTACGGTACGGACAGCTCGTAGACGGATTTATTTTTTGCGTTGCCATTGTCCGCCAAACCTGGCTACTCCGCAATGATGCTCGTCAGGCGCGAAAATCCGCTGATGCCTCATCATTGGAATTGGCTACGACACGACATGACCTCCGCCAGCCTCTTCATTCGCTAAAGCTGGCACTGGAGTCGACCAGTCAAAGCAGTGGCAATGATAAATCGGATCGAATTAGAGAAAGTCTGGAGTATCTTGAAGCACTAATACAAAATCCGCCGGCGCAAAATACCGGAGTGCAAAACTGCTTTGAAAGCAAACAGGAACAGAATAAGCCATTAGAACTAACACACCTACTCCATAACCTTGAGATTATGTTTGCTGAGGAAGCAAGCTCGAAGCGAATAGATCTGACGATCGTCAAAAGTTCTTTAATGGTGGAAGCCCAGTCAGTGCACTTGTTGCGTGTCTTGGCAAACTTGCTATCGAACGTCATTAGTCACAGTGGCGGGACCCGGGTTTTACTTGGCGTGCGCAGAAAGGGGGAGTTCGTTAGTTTCCACTGCATTGACAACGGCGAAGGCATTGATCCTGTGCAATTCGATAATCTGAAAAAGGAGTTTGTCAAATCTGATTCTTCATCAGGTGAAGGACTCGGCCTCAATATTATTTCGCAGATATGTGATTCAAACTCGTGGCGTTTTCTGCTGGCGAATGATGGAAAGCGCGGATCCCACTTTATTGTTTCTAACGTACGGAAGTATGATACCGATGCCCTGAGTCAAGAAGCTCATATAGCTTAAACGGTCAAACGAGGGATTAAACCTGAGTTCAGGAAGCACAAAACGCCTTTTATCATTAAGCTTACACACAAAAATACTTACAGCCATTGTATTGCATCAGAGATACGGCTCAGAGATACACCTCCCTGTTACCACCATGTAGCCACCCTATTCAGAATAGATTAATGTCTATTTTTTAAATTCATAGAATCGATTCTATGTTTGATGACACGAATACCGAAACTCGCGTGCTGGTTTGTGGCTTACTAGCCGCTGATAAGT
>JAHQVR010000114.1 GCA_019634245.1 Gammaproteobacteria bacterium | reverse complement strand
ATGTTCTTCAGCCCGAAGATATCAGCTTATGTGAAAGTGTTCAGCGAGGTTTAAAGTCAAAAGGCTACAACCAGGGCCGATTCGTCATAGACTCCGAAAAAAGTGAATTATCAGAGCATGCGGTGCATCATTTTCAGGAAATGGTTGTCGATGCACTGTGGGCAGATCTTAGTTAGAGCTCTAGCTTGCACTACTCCCACCTCGCCAATAGATCGCGCCGTTGTTAAAGTGTTGATCTGGCATTGGCGTTACGCTAATGAACTTAGCATTACGCCTCGAAGCCATGGCAGGTCACAATACTGCGCCCCAGCATTCTAGGTTCAGGCACATCTTGGCGGCATTTGTCCCAGGCATGTGGGCAACGAGGGTGAAAGGAGCAGCCAGAGGGCGGATTAATCGGATTCGGAATCTCTCCTTCTATCTTTTTACGCTCCCGGCCCGACATATTAAGATCGGGCACCGAATCTAATAGCATGCGTGTGTAAGGGTGAGCAGGATCGGTAAAAAGCGTTTCACATTCGGCGTTTTCTACCACCGCCCCCAGGTACAGCACCGCAATACGATCTGCCATATGCCGGACCACCGACAGATCATGACTGATGAATAGGTAAGTAAGCCCCAACTCCTTCTGAAGGTCACGCATCAGGTTAAGAATTTGGGCCTGTACAGACACATCCAAGGCAGAAGTGGGTTCATCACACACAATAAACTCTGGATTGGAAGACAAGGCCCGAGCAATCGCAATACGCTGACGCTGCCCACCGGAAAACTCATGCGGAAATTTTCTTGCGTCACTGCGCGATAAACCGACTAGCTCAAGCAGTTCGCTAACCCGCTGGTCGATGCCAGCCCGATCAGCACTATCAGACCCATCTGACAATACCATTAACGGTTCAGCAATCACATCACCCACCTTCCAACGTGGGTTCAGGCTCGCATAAGGACTTTGGAAAATCATTTGAAATCGTCTACGCAAAGATGCCATCACTGCTTCATCATGTCGATTCAGTAATTGGCCATCGAATTTGATAGCACCACTGGATGGTGGCAACAAGCCTACTAGCATCTTGGCAATGGTAGATTTCCCGGATCCTGATTCGCCCACGAGAGCTAACGTTTCGCCTTGGTTTATGGTGAAACTGACGTTGTCTACAGCGCGCAGAAATTGTTTGGGTGTTCGTTCTGTAACCCGATTCAACCACGGTTTAGAGACATCGAAGACGCGCGTCAGAGCGTCAACTTGGATCAACGATTCTGTGGACGCATTACTCATTCTTGTTCGCCAGCGAGACTCGATTCATCGTAGAGCCAGCAGGACACCTGGTGTGAACCCAACGCTTGTAATTTAGGGCGATCAGTGCGGCAGCGATCAAACACTCGGTCGCAACGCGGATTGAAGGAACACCCCTGCGGAATGGCATCAAGGCTCGGCATTGAGCCGGGAATTTGTACCAGTCGTTCATTGGTATGGGTCAGCGTGGGTATCGATCCCATTAGGCCCACCGTGTAGGGGTGCATTGCATCGCGAATGATGTCACCCACAGGCCCAACCTCGGCAATACGCCCGGCATACATGACCGCAACCCGATCGGCCGCCTCGGCAATCACACCTAAATCGTGTGTAATCAAAATGACAGAAGCACCCCTTTGTGTGCACTGCTCTTTCAACACATCAATTATTTGCGCCTGCACTGACACATCAAGCGCAGTGGTGGGTTCATCTGCAATGACAACCGAAGGTTCTGCAGCCAAGGCCAGTGCGATTACCACACGCTGACGCATGCCACCGGAGAACTGATGAGGGTAGTCATCGATACGCTGGCTAGCGGCCGGGATGCCCACATCATCTAGCAATTCAATGGCACGAGCACGGGCACTTTTTTCGCTCAAATTGAGATGCACTCGAATGGTCTCAACCAGTTGCCTAGCAATCGTGTACAGCGGGTTCAGAGAGGTCAACGGATCCTGAAACACCATGGCAATCTCCTTGCCGCGTATTCTCCGTTTGTCTTCATCCGGTAGAGTGTCTATACGCTGACCACGCAAGCGAATTTCTCCGGCAGTAATTCGGCCGGGCGGATCGAGCAACCCAATGATGGCTGAACCGGTTAAGGATTTACCGGCGCCAGATTCACCCACAACACCCAGGATTTCTCCTGCGGCCAAATCAAAACTGACACCATCTATCGCCGTCAGCATACCTCGACGAGTGGGAAACTGGATAACAAGGTTCTGGACGGACAACAGTGGTGTGGTCATGAGGCGATGCTATTTCAGTTTCGGGTTCAGCGCATCGCGCAACCAATCGCCGAGTAGATTGACCGAGAGTGCTAACACCAGCAATGTGAGTGCTGGGTAGAGTAATATCCAGTACTCCCCCGAAAACAGAAAGCCCTGGCCAACGCGTATCAACGTACCCAAAGACGGTTGCGTCGGAGGGGCACCAACACCCAGGAATGACAAAGTAGCTTCGGCGATAATGGCCAATGCCAACGAAATCGTCGCAATAACTAGCACTGGACTTAGTGTGTTGGGCAATATGTGTTTGATCATGATCCCTATGGGTTTACGGCCGATCAGTTTGGCGGCTTGCACGTAATCCTTACTGCGTTCAACCATGGTGGCACCACGTACCACTCGTGCGAACTGCACCCAATCGGAAAGCCCGATGGCAAGGATCAACACCCATATGGCGACTTCGTCGCGGTAGGTCGGTGGAGTAATACCTTTGGCAATGCCAAATATCAACAAGGCAATCAATATCGCCGGAAAAGTCAGTTGTACATCGGCAATTCGCATAATGATGGTGTCAATGCGCCCGCCCATATATCCGGCAATCAGACCCAGAGTAGAACCCAATATCATCGCGAACAACACCGCTGATATTCCAACAAACAAAGAAACCCGCAGCCCGTATAGGATAGTTGAATAAATGTCCCTACCCTGATCATCCGTTCCGAGCAAGAATGTCTCTCCGGTGAACTGGTTAGGTTCACCCGGTTTGGAAAAACCGTTCATCAAATTTAGTGAACCCGGATCAAACGGATTTTGTGAAGCTAACAGGGGTGCAAAGATTGCGGACAGTATTAATGCCAATGCAACAACAAACGCACCGATGGCCAATGGCGAACGGCCGAACCGATAAACAAAATCGGATACCAGGAATCGACGGATAGCGCTCACTAGTGCCCCCCCGCGCTGCTATTGTCGGCCGAAATACGTGGATCCACCACGAAGTAGAGTATGTCTACCACTAAGTTGATCATCACAAACATCACTGAAATCAACATCAGGTATGCCGCCATAACGGGTATGTCCACAAACTGGATGGCATTAATAAACAGTAAACCAACACCCGGCCACTGAAAAACAGTTTCGGTAATTATCGCAAACGCGATAATTGAGCCGATCTGCAAACCTGTTATGGTGATCACAGGAACCAGTGTGTTCTTCAACGCATGCCCGAAATTCACTACACGATCAGACAACCCGCGCGCGCGCGCGAACTTGATATAGTCAGTTCGCAAGACTTCCAGTAATTCGGCTCTCACCAAGCGCATGATCAGCGTCATCTGATAGAGCCCTAGGGTTATAGCAGGCAGTATGATTGCCTTAAGGCCACTTTTGGTGAGCAACCCCGTGGTCCACCACCCGATCTCCACGGTTTCACCGCGTCCGAAACTGGGTAGCCAGCCAAGTTCGACCGAAAAAACATAAATCAACAAAATGCCGATCAAAAATGTCGGTAATGAAACTCCGATAAGCGACGTGGTCATAATTAGATTCGCCACAAAACCATTGCGCCGGATGGCTGTGTAGACACCAAGACCCACGCCGAGAACGATCGCCAGTAAAGCTGAGATACCGGCTAGCTCGAGCGTCGCTGGAGCGCGTTCGACAATGATCTCGCTCACCGCGCGGCCCTGACGGTAACTAACGCCAAAGTCTCCCTGAACGACATTGGATAAGAATTTGTAGTACTGGACTGGAATCGGGTCATTTAAACCCAGTTGTTCGCGCACGCGGTCCAGATCGCCTTGAGTACGCTCTTGACCTAGCAGGTTTTCAACTGGGTCGCCGATGAAGCGAAACATGGAAAACGCCACCAACCCAACAGCAAGTAAAACCAGGATTGATTGCGCCACTCGGCGAATAATAAAGGCAAGCATGCAAACGCTCAGCCGTTACCAACTAGCGCAGATTCCTTTCCGCGCTTTATGTGGCTTCGTACTTGTTGCAACAAACGGGAACTCGCTTAGTTGGCTATTTTCATGAATTTAAAGTGTGGCTGGTCTTCAGGTTGAACCGGAAAGTCAATAGTAGACTTCATACCCCAATTCAATATCTGGTTATGCACAGGCAAGTACACTTGTTCTTCCTGCACTTTGTTCCAGATACTAGCAATCGTCGCATTACGCTTGTCTAGATCGACTTCTGAGCCGAGCGACGCAATCATCGCATCAACTTCACCATCAGAAAACTGCGCACCGTTCCACGAGCCTCGATCTTCGGTTTGCGAGTGTACGAGAAAGTTGAACACATACTCCGAATCGAATGTGGGGACACCCCAGCCAAGTAAGTAGAAATCGGTGGTTCTGCCTGAAATCAAAGGAAAATGTTGCGCTTTAGATTGCGCCACCAAGTTAGCGGTGATACCGATCTTTCCCATCATACCCACCGCCGCTTGGCAGATGGCTTCATCGTTAACATAGCGATCATTCGGGCAGTTCAGGGTCACTTCAAAGCCATCGGCGTAACCAGCCTCGGCCATCAAAGATTTAGCCATATCGATATCAACGGCTGGGTAGGCGTCGAGCGCTTCGGTCCAGCCATTAACAAAGGGCGGAATAATCACACCAGTAGGTGCTGACTGTCCACGCATGACAACCTGTTTAATGGCATCACGGTCAATTGCCATATTCATCGCGCGGCGCACTCGTACATCAGAAAACGGGTTTTTGCCATCGATATTATCGTTTGCCAAGTCGTCGGCTCCCGAATTTAAACCAAAGAAAATGGTGCGGTTTTGCGGCGCATTTTGCACAACGAGTCCGTCAGTGTCTGCCACACGTTGCAAGTCCTGCACGGGCACATCCTGGATCAAATCGACTTCACCTGAAAGCAGTGCTGCAACCCGAGTGGCTGCATTCTGGATGGGCGTGTAGATAATCTCGGTAACATCCAGTGGAAACTCATCCTTGCCCCAATAATTAGGATTCGCCTTCAATACCGTCTTAGTATCTGGATCGCGGCTCTCCAGCATGAACGCCCCAGTACCGTTGGTGTTGCGTACAGCGTAAGTCTCTTCCCCATCATCAAATTCTGCCGGTTCAGTAACATCGTTAGCTTCAGCCCACCCTTTATCCATCATAAAAAGATTAGTCAGGTTGTTTGGCAAAATGGGGTTTGGTCCATTGGTTTCGATTTCAACCGTGTAGTCATCAACTGCACGCACTTCGGTAATCGTAACCAACAGTTCTTTCATATCTGAGCTTTCGTGCATCGCTCGAGTAAACGAAAACACCACATCTTCTGAAGTGAAATCTTCGCCACCATGGTACTTGACACCCTCACGCAGCTTGAACACCCAAACGTTCGGATCTCCTTCTTTCACGGCCCAACTGGTCGCCAAGGCAGGAATCGGTTTGGCTTCCATATCCGGTGATATCAGCGGCTCGTAGATTTGTTGCGATAGCGCATGCGTGGGCCCTTCATTTTGTGAATGCGGATCCATTGTCAGGCTGTCACCAGCACGCGCCCAACGCAGGGTTTCCGCCGACGCCGTGGAGGCTGTCATCACCAGCACGCCTGCGACACAGAGACCTTCAATAATTTTCATGAATATGGCTCCTATAGTTCTAGTTATGTTGAAAAATCATAAGTTTAAATCGAACACTAGCCTTATAAACTCTGGTGCATCCGGACTTGAAGAAAGATCAGCACCCGAGAGCCGTGCGTAGTATCTAGACCTTAAATTCTACAGCACACAGGATGCTCTCGGGACGAACTCTTTTCGTGCGATGCCCAAACCGCGGCTCAGCAGGCTCGCAGAGGCCGCTATCTGACAAATAATCAGTGGTTTCGCTTCACCAATATCAGACCCGACACGGTAATAAACAGCGCTCCCATAACCGTCATCAGCGCGGGAATTTCCGCAAAGACAATAAATCCAATCATAGCGCTACCCACCAGCTCAAGATAGACCAGAGGTGCCAGGGTCGACGCATCGGCAAGACGAAATGCCTGGATGGTCAGAAGATGGAAAATGGCTGAAAACAATCCCAGCCCAACAAATAACCACAGCACATCCAACTGTGGTAGTTCGAAAGTAAACACAGCCTGCGGACTGAGGATGACCGTTCCCACTACGCATTGAAACGCCAATGTCTTTATGGGATCGGTTTGTTGGGCCGCCTGCCGTGTGGCAATTAAATACAGCGCAAAGAATAATCCAGCACCAAAAGACATAATGATGCCAACCTCGACATCGCCTGTTGGTTGCAAAACAATGAGCGATCCTATAAATCCAACGGTAAGACTCAGCAGCTTCCGAGGCGTCATTACTTCTCTGAGGAACATAACGGACAAAGCAACTGCGATGATAGGTCCCACAAAGTAAGCACTGGCCGCAAGCGCAATGGGAATTCTTGCTATCGCTAAAAAATAAAGCGTCATGGCCGTAACCAAAAATACGGTACGAACAAGATGAGCAAAACGTTGTTGTTCCGGAAACATGTGTTTGCCGTGATAGCGAAACGCTAGAGGCAGCACAATTAATGACGCAACAGCGTACCTCGCCCAACCAATCAATAGCGGTGAGTAGTCAGCGCTTAGATATTTGGCAATACCATCAACGATCGGTATGCCTAACATAGCCACTGACATCAAGCCAATACCGCGTAGGTTTGTGGAGTGTTCAGACACCCGTTGGCACTGAACGGATAAATACGATGACCCTAGCCACCCTGTATTCTGGGTAGCAGATAAATCTCAGCCGACTCGGGTATCTTTTCGCTCCAGGAATCTTGATAGATAGTGCCGTCGATGGACACTGCAATTCCTTCTTCAATAAACGGAGTCATCTTTGGGTATCGCTCTTCAAGCTTCACCATCAATTCGCGGATGGTTGCCGCATCCAGCTCAACACTTTCAACATCGTTTGCCGCAGGGCGTAGAGCCCCCCACAGTTTGATCACAGCCATGATGGGGCGGTACGGAAACCTGTGTTCAAGACTCCTCGCTATCGATCGCTTCCAGTATGCGAGGTGGTGACATAGGCACATGTGTCATACGCACACCGATGGCATTGGATACAGCATTGCCAATCGCTGCCAATGGCGGCACGATCGAGGTTTCACCCACTCCTCGAATACCATAAGGGTGGTTTGGATTGGGAATTTCTAAGATTTCGGTATCGATCATGGGAAGGTCTGAACATACAGGGATGCGGTAGTCAAGAAAGCCTGGATTTTGCAATCGCCCATCTTCTCCGTAGACATACTCCTCATTTAGGGCCCAACCAATGCCTTGTGCCGCCCCACCCTGGAATTGCCCTTCTACATACGCAGGATGCACAGCCTTACCAGCATCCTGCAAAACGGTATAACGCACGACTCGTGTTTGCCCGGTTTCTTTATCCACTTCGATGTCGCAAATGTGTGTGGCAAACGACACGCCCGCACCATCCGCAACCAACTCATTATGTCCTGCTATAGGTCCGCCGGAGTTGGGCGCGCCTGCAGCAATCTCTGCCATCGACAGGGGTGCACGATTCTTTTTTGATTTCCCGACGGCATGCGCATGACCGTCTTCCCAAACAACCTGGTCCACCGGTATGTCCCAATGCAAGGCTGCACGCTTACGCATTTCATCGATAGCCACCCGAGTCGATGCTATAGCGGACATGGAACTTGCAAAGGTTCCTCGGCTACCATCGGTCATCTCGTTAAAACCCAAGGTTCCCGTATCACCAATTACTGTTTTTACTTGCGAATAGTCTATTCCTAACTCTTCGGCGACCACCAGCGACAATGACGCTCTGGCACCACCCACATCAATGGTGCCTACGGTTAAGGTCACCGACCCATCCGTGCTGACGTTAAGGTCAGTACATGCCTGACCTCCAAAGTTAAACCAAAAACCGCAGGCCATACCTCTTGCCTGGTTATCCGCTAACGGAGCAGACATATGAGCATGTTTCTTCGCAGCCTCAAGAGTAGCGCCAATACCTATTGGACCGTAAACGGGCCCATAGGAAGATTGCGTTCCTTCTTTGGCAACATTCTTTAAACGAAAATCTACCGGGCTCATATCAATGGTGTTTGCCAGCTCGTCTAATACACTTTCCACTGCGAACGCCGCCATCGGTGCCGAGGGCGCGCGATAGGCCGTCGTTTTCGGCCTATTAACCACGACTTCAGAGCCAACAGTTTTGACATTCTCCATGTCGTAGCAGGCAAAGGCGGTCATAGCGCCGAGCAACGCCCAATCGGCCGGCCACGGACCACCCGAATACCGTAAATGTGCTTCTCCAGCGGTTATTCGGCCTTCCTGAGTGATACCAATTTTGACATCTATAGAGGTGGCACTTGTAGGGCCAGAGGCACGGAACACTTCCTCTCGGGTCATGGTGATTTTGACGGGTCGGTTTGCTTTGCGAGACAACGCCAACGCCACGGGTTCAACCCATATATGAGTTTTACCCCCAAAACCGCCACCTATCTCTGAGGAGACAACTCTTAATTTGGCGATGTCTAACCCGAGTAGATCAGCGCATTTTTGGCGAAAATCAAAATGCCCTTGCGTACACACCCACAGATCGCCGGAACCATCTGGGTTGATACTTCCAACACAGGCGTGCGGTTCAATATAGCCCTGGTGGGTTTGTTCGGTTTTAAAACTACGTTCCACAATGATGGCCGCTTTCTTGAAGCCTTTCTTGACATCGCCATGACCAAATTCCGTTACTTTAGATACATTGGAAGGCTTCGTCGGTTTCGGTTTTACTCCGGCGGTAAAAAGATCCTTGTGCAGCACTGGTGCGCCAGCTTTCATGGCTTCATCCACATCAGTGACATGCTTGAGTGGTTTGTATTCCACGTCAATTAACTTCAAAGCAGCCTTGGCCGTGTTCATATCAACCGCCGCAACCGCCGCAACGGCGTGCCCATCGTAGAACACCTTTTTTCGAGCCATGCAGTTCTCCAAGATCGGTTGGAGCGCGTCATCAATATTTTTGTTCGGAAAGTCTTTTGAGGTGACAACGGCATGCACGCCAGAGAGTTTTTCCGCCTTGGAGACATCAATCTTTTTTATCGACGCATGTGCATATGGGCTACGCAAAATCAACCCGACCAATTGACCAGGCATGGACATATCGGCGCCATAACGAGCTCTGCCTGTGACCTTGTCAACCCCGTCAGGTCGGAGTGGTCGTGTACCAACGGACTGAAATTTGGTTTTCTTTAACTTCGCTTCAGCGTTCATACTGTTCTCCGTTTCATAACTTTCGCTGCATCCTGAACCGCCCGGACAATCTTATCGTAGCCGGTACAACGACACAGATTTCCGGCCAGCGCATAGCGAATTTCAGATTCTGTTGGGCTTGGGTTTTTATCCAGTAATGCCTTTGCAGCCATTAAAAAACCCGGCGTACAGACGCCACACTGCAAGGCGGCATGTTCAATAAATTTTTGTTGTAAAGGATGTAGCGAGGAACCTTCATTCAAACCTTCCACGGTATCCACGGTACGTCCTTGGGCTTCTGCGCCCAATACCAGACAAGCACAGACAATCTCACCGTCAAGCAATACACTACAAGCTCCACAATCACCAGTCCCGCAGCCTTCTTTGGCGCCTGTTAAGCCCACTCTATCGCGCAGTGAATCCAACAGGGTTTCGTTGGCTTCACAATGAAACGTTATCGCATCACCATTTATGGTGGATTGAACCAATACGCTCATCGTTTTCCTCCCGCTCTTTCATAGGCATTGATCGCAGCGCGCTTGGCTAGTACTCCGCTTACACGCGTACGATACGCAACCGTTCCGCGTTTATCGTCTATGGGGTTACACATTTGTTGACACAATTCAGCCAGACGATCCAGCACATCGTCGTCGAGCTTTGAACCAATGAGAAGTTTGCTAGCCTGCTTCACCCGCACAACCGTAGGTGCCACAGCCCCTAACGCAACCTCGGCATCTGTAACTACACCTTGTTTGCCCAACTCCAGGCTTACCGCTGCACTGACCACGGCGATATCCATTTCAGTTCTGGGTGTCAAACGCAAATAGGCATCTCCTGACTTCGTGGGTCGCAACGGCAAAACTAGAGCCTCCACCATCTCTGCCTTTTTCAATGAGATTGTTCCAGGGCCTTTGACGATTTTTTCAACCGGAACTTCTCGAGTTCCTGAAACGCCTCGAACCCGTGCCATGGCATTGGCAGCCACCAAGGCAGGAACACTGTCTGCGGCCGGAGAAGCATTACAAAGATTTCCGACCATCGTGCAGCGATTCTGGATTTGATCAGAACCGATGAGATTGGCCGCCTCCACGACTCCCGGCCAGGCCTTTACTAAGGCTTTATGATCCCGCAATTGCGCACAGGATACGGCTGCACCAATCACGAACCCTTCCGGTGCTTTTTTGATGGTTTGCAAGGACTTTATTCGCTTGATGTCAACGACGACGTCTGGCTCTACAAATCCAGACTTCATGCGGACCAACAGATCCGACCCGCCCGCCAAAATGTGCACGCTGCCTCGCGATTGTTTTAGCAGCGACACCGCATCATCGATACTCTGTGGAGATTCATACAACATGGCTAAGGCCCCAAGGGTTAACAGTCCAAATTACCAACACGTTCATACGAGCATTTATTCCAACTGGTGTAGCACTTCATGGCAAGGCGGTAGATCGACCACACTTGGACTCGGTTGTCGATTCTGACGAATGCCAACAAAAAAACTCGCGCTCCTGCAAATCAATACCATTCGATGTGAAATAGTACCACTGCGCTGCGGCGACACGCCGAGTAAAAAGCGATTCGCGCCCCCACAGCTCTTTGCCGAGGCGAATCCCTGTTTTTGTGCATAGGCAAAACAGACAGCTCATTTCCAGTGCCTTCCGGTGCCTCACCAGCGCTTCAGATGGCCACAACCCTGAGCGGCAGCTAAATCAATTGTAAAATGGCCGGTCCGCGGAGTTTAAATCCATCAAAGCTGCCTTAAAGTTCTTACTACATAACCGCCTAAGGAGCATTGTATGGAAGATTCAACGTTTGACCCTAAGAAAAGACAAACTCTTGCCGTCATGACAGGAACAGCGCTGGCAATCGCTATGCCGAGCTTGTCCAACGCCACTGCCATACTACCCACTGCGACCAGCACTCCAGATGATTCAACACGCTTAAGCGGAATGGAACTAACTCTGACGCTTGGGAAATCACCAACCGTATCAATCCACAATAACACCGACCAATTGGTGATAGTGCACCATATTTACCCTGGTAACGTGTCTATCGATGGCAGTCAGTTCGACTTGAATTCGTTATTTAAAGGCAGCGCCAGCGCTGTGGGTCGAGGCCACACTCGACGCTTTAACATCCAACGCAGCACTGCTGAGTCTGCTGAATTAAATTTCCCCAAAGGTCTAATTGGCAGCAAACCGATCAAATTCCGCATCATTGCCAGTGATGGTGCTGAAGTACACAACTCGACCAGGCACTTTTTCTTCAATCAGCGATCTCTACTACCCGTGATCGCTGCCTGAAACTGATTCTCAAACGACGGGCTGGATCGGCTGCCATTTTACCGAACAGTATCTTGTTATAGTATTAGATCAATAAGTTAAGCTGATTGAGCCTGTTACATGACCATCGAAGCACCCGCTGGGCATCTCTACTTAGGTAAGGAGTCCACCTCAGGAAACCCACTTTTTTACGACTCGGCCAATTTCACCACGCATGGGGTGATTGTTGGCATGACTGGGTCGGGCAAAACAGGATTGGGCGTGGTGCTACTCGAAGAGGCACTGCTGTCTGGCAAACCCACGCTCATCATCGATCCCAAAGGTGATATGGGGAATCTATTGCTAAGCTTCCCCAACCTGCTGCCGACCGACTTTATGCCTTGGATCAGCGAATCTGAATCCGGTGGCGATCCAGCACAAGCAGCGGTGGAAAAAGCAGAACTTTGGAAATCGGGGTTGGCCAAATCGGGTATCGAACCTGCCCGAATTCAAAAGCTTCGAGAGTCGGCTGATTTTACTATTTATACTCCGGGCTCAACCGCCGGTGTACCGTTGAATATCATCGGTTCACTCAAAGCTCCAGCACCAGGAACGGATCCGGAAACACTGCAAGATGAGATTGAGGGCTTTGCATCCTCACTTTTGGCGTTAGTCGGTATAGAGGCCGATCCGTTAAGCAGTCGCGAACACATACTGCTCGCCAACATCATTAATTGGAACTGGTCGAAGGGCAAAGATTTAGACCTGGGAACGCTCATCGGCTTGGTCCAGCAACCGCCCATGAGAAAGCTGGGTGTGATTGATCTGGATACTTTTTTTCCGGCCGCTGATCGCGTAAAGCTGGCTATGAAGCTCAACGGTCTGGCTGCGTCACCATCGTTTGCCAGTTGGACTGAGGGCCCGGAGCTCAACATCCAAAATCTGCTCTACGGCAATGCCAACAAACCTCAATGTGCCGTGGTGTCTTTAGCGCATCTCAGTGAAGAAGAACGCCAGTTTGTGGTGACATTGTTGCTATCCAAGATGGTTACCTGGATGCGTGCGCAATCGGGTACCACTGACCTTCGCACACTGATTTACATGGACGAAGTATTTGGCTACGTACCACCCGTTGGTTCCCCACCATCCAAAAAACCCATACTCACGATACTCAAGCAAGCCAGAGCCTTTGGTGTGGGTTTGGTGATGTCCACGCAAAACCCAGTGGATATCGATTACAAAGCGATCTCGAATGCCGGTACTTGGATGATCGGTCGACTCCAAACCGAACGAGACCAAAAACGACTGCTTGACGGCATGGGCGCATCAGACGGCTCCGTGGATGTTAAGGCCATTGGTGAAACTATTTCCGCTCTCGACAAACGAGAGTTTGTTCTGCACTCAACCAAGACTTCTGAGCCGCAAACGTTCAGCACCCGTTGGGCCATGTCTTATCTACCTGGACCATTGACGAGAGACCAAATCAGCCTGCTGACAACGGACGAGATAAGAACAGCAGCGGCGAGCGCCAGTGGGGCCGCCACCTCGCCAGACACAGTGACCGACAGTACCGACGCACCAGAGCCCTTAAGAGACGATGAGAGTGCGGTGCTGCCGCAAATTGCGAGCAATGCGGTGGTCCGGTATCTAGACCCATCGGTGGAATACGCAGATTTAATCGGAGCTAGTGCTACCGGAAAACGACTCAAGGCGGGCTTAGCAGTCCGGGTAGAAATGTTATTCGACGACACCAAATCGAAGCTCAGGCACGAAACTGAATGGGAGGCAATCATCACCCCATTAGACGGACCAGTCGATGCTGATGATGCCATCATTGTCGACTACGATGATCGCGACTTAAGTAAAGAGGAACCCGAAGGCATGCGTTACCAATTGCCGGACGCAAAGATAAAGAACAAAACCTATTTCACCTCAGCCAAATCAGCCATTAAAGACCACTTATATCGAAACCAAGAGCTGGAGCTATTTCGCAATTCCGAGTTAAAACTGTATTCACGAGTCAACGAGACACGGGAGGATTTTGAGATCCGTTGTCAAGCAGCAGCAGATGCTCTAGCAGACAAAGATGCCGAAAAATTACGAAAGGTGTTAACCAACAAAATCGACAGAATCAAAAAGTCGATAGAAAAGGCCGAAGATAAAATTCGCGAGGTTGAGCATGATGCAGAGAGTCGCAAACGAGATCAACGTACCAGCCAGGTGTTAGACATCGCCGGAGGCGTGCTCGGTAGCCTGCTCGGCGGGCGAAGTTCCACTCGCTCCATTGTTGGTGGTATTCGCCGAAGCCAGAGCAAAGGTCGCATGGTGGAACGCACCAAAGAGCGATTAAAAACGGCCGAGAATCGCTATAACGAATTAGTCGAAGATTTGGATGAGCTAGAAGACCAACTCAGCGATGATTTATATGAGATCCAGGAGGAGTGGGCTGACAAAGTATCAAACATTGAATCCATGGCGGTTGGACTGGAGAAAACCGACATCAGCATTGATGATGTAGCACTTATTTGGATACCCACGGATTAGTAGTAACCCTAGAGTAGAGATTCACAAGAGTAGAGATTCACACAAAACTCACTATCACGGTAAAGGACCTACCGTGGATGGCAGGTATCAAAACCCATACCTGTGCCTAGAATCTGCAAAGCACCCCCACAACTTACTAAAAATTTGGTAACTCAACCAACCCCAGCTGCCGATGTTCTTGAGCGTTCTTCTGACAACGGTGACATTAACCGATCAGTAAGCCTGCACAGTAGGTAAATCAGCTTCATCAAGAGTAAAGTTGAGTGTGTGTGATGCCGATCATCTAGGTACCCGCTTGTCGTTTTACCCAGGGGACATAGTCATGGACAAGGCCACCTATCGCCTCTCTCTGCCACTCATTATTTGTGGATCCATTACCGTTGGCTGTGGATCAGACATCAGCCCCATAACAGATGAATTGTCACCAAATAATGTCCCGGCAATGACCGAGGAGAATGCCACCTCCAGCAGTGACACTGCGCCAGAAGGCAGCAGCGGTGTTGGCGATCAATCTGCAACGGAGGGCAACTCCAATGCACCTACATCCGAACCGGATGCCATGATAAGTGACCCTATCTATTTTAATGATTTCTCCAGCGAGACCGACGGAAACCGGTTAAATCAGTTTGTCGCGTATCGTGATCCCTTTGTTGTCAATCATGAAACTGGCTACTCTGATCATGCCTCAACGAGCGCCGTTGATTGCACTGCCCCAGAGGAAACACGCAGTCAAACCCGCAACAATCCTTCAGCACATGTCTACCAGTGTTTTCCTGGTGCCGATACCACACTGGGACATCAAATGGCATATGCAATGGATACTTCTGGCTATGGGTTTACAGGCGCACTACCTGATCAGGTTTTTGAGGGCCTTCGCGAAGTGTCTGTTGATATAAACACCACGTCCGCTGGGTCTCGCAATTTTATCGAAATAAAAGTCATTCCCGCAGACCAAGTTTATGTGAATGCCATGCCGTGCATTCCCGACCTGCCATGCAACGATGGCTGGGATTACGATGACATTGATGCCGTTGGCGCTGGAACCAATTCGCAAGCAGGCACGGGTTTGACGATCGCCACTCCCGAACAACCCGACGGTTTCGCTTTCGATCTATACAACGTTCAACAACGGCCGAACGGTGATCATCTGTATGCGCAGTGCAGCGGCACTGACTATTGCTTTCATGTAGCAACCCATCAAGGAAACACCGGCATTCGTGAGCGTTTCACACACATTTTCCGTGACAATGGCAACGGTACATTGGCCTTTGGAATTGAACAAGCTGACGGGACTTATTCCTGGGTGGAAGCACCTGGTTCCTTCCCCCAAACAGCCGTTCGAGTGGTCGTTGCGTTCCACAATTACACCGGTACGAAAGACGGCAATGGACCTGGGTATCAAGGCAATGTGTCGCCATCGAGCGGCGGATTTACCTGGCATTGGGATAATCTATCGATCGATGCCACTGTTGCTACCTCTGCAATAGACTATTTCGGGGGAATCAGCGCTGATCGCATTGTTACACCCAATGGATGTATCGCCTTTGCACAAGGTCAGAGAACCCTATTGAGCAATACGGATGTGGAGCCGTTGTTTCACTGCGAAGGCGACAATAGTCTCAACCTATCGCAGTAACTACACACACCCGTCAAATTGCCTTGCTCCACCTGACAAGAGTTTCGAGTCAGTCTTCGCCGTGCTGCACAGATTTGTATAGGTCAGTTTGTCGCTGAGATCACCGATTGAAGAGCTTCGTAGTAGCGAACCCCCAATTCTCTATAAGCCGCAGCACCAAAGTGAATACAGGAGCCTTGCCCACAAGGATAGGCAGGAGGCACCAAATCATCGGCAATGGCGACTGCTGCAAATGGCACTAGGTTCGGAAAATTCCGGTGAGCATCGTCGACCCGCTGTTTTTCTGCGCTGAAGTCTGAAAATGTACCGCGCTCATCATTGCCTCTGGACATGGTGCCGACAATAAATGGAATAGCAGCATTATCTCCCCGGGCGTCTGCTCCGCGGGCGTCAATATTCGCGTCCGAGCGAAGGCGCTGAGCTAATTTAATCAGGTTACCT
>JAHQVR010000113.1 GCA_019634245.1 Gammaproteobacteria bacterium | reverse complement strand
GGTATGATCGACACTGATTTCCATAATGTTTTCACCAAACCTGAGGTGCGAACGCATGTAGCAAACGTTTCACCTGTCAAACGAGAAGGTGTGCCAGAGGATGTTGCCAATTTAGTGTCTTTCCTGGCTAGCGACGAGTCGGCGTTTGTGACTGGAGCGAATTATGATATCAATGGTGGAATGGTGTTTAGCTAATTAATTTGTTATTGACTTAGCTACGCCAAATTAACAATAACAACCCAAACAAATGGCCCGACGCGGCGGGCCATTGTTTTCAGAATATTTTGCTACAAGCCTACAAACGATAGTAACTTGTTGCGTCTTGAGCGACGATGAAGCATTAGCTGTTTCACAGTAGCTGCGATTTATTAAATTAACAGTTCTATTACAAAGCTATTGACTAAAGAAAGTCATCTCTTCGAGGTGTAAAACTGTCAATCAATTTGCCTGGTTCCTGACAAACACAGCCATGAACAACATTCGTTGGAATAACGAAACTGTCTCCGGGCCCAACCTCGCGTTCCTGACCATCGATAGAGAACAAAAAACGTCCTGACTCAACAAACGTGGATTGTATATGCGGATGGCTATGTAGCTTACCTTCCGCACCTTTGTTTTTGAAGTTGAATGCAACCACCATAAGATCGGGGTGATCTGCAAGGACCTGACGAGTCACACCAGGGTCTGCATCAATTACAGGAAAATCAGTCATACTATCTCACTGGGCTTTTCGAAATGAGTGGTTTTACAATACCATATCCGGCCAGTTGATCATTCTCAACTGCAAAATAAATGGTGTTTGAATTACATCAATCGGATATATTCAGTCAACAGAATACCTGTCGGATATTGACATGCACTACGACCCTCGTCACGATGAACGACCGATAAAGTACGATCCGTTCAAAAGCTGTACCGTACCAAGACCGATCGGTTGGCTCTCGACTGTATCGCTCGATGGTGTTGATAACCTTGCTCCTTATAGTCAATGGCAAAATTTGACGTTCGATCCGCCAATGGTCATGTTTGCAGCGAACCGTTATCCAGACGGCAGACGCAAAGACACGGTAGTCAACGCTGAAAACACCGGATGGTTTGTGTGGAACATGGCTACCTGGGAATTACGCGAAGCTGTTAATAAATCCGCGCAGGCTTTCTCTGCAGATGTCGACGAATTTGAAGAAGCAGGCATTACCAAGGACACCTGTGTGGATGCGCCTGGGGCACGTGTAATGGAATCACCGTGCCATTTTGAATGTCGTTATTTGTCCTCGCAACACCTTCGCGGAAACAGTCCGGTTGGTGGCGTCGATGTGGTGTTTGCAGAGGTGGCTAGAATCCATGTGAAGAATGAGTTCATCGGTTCAGATGGAAAGATTGATATACCTCGTATCAAACCGATAGCCAGGCTCGGCTACTATGATTACTGCGTTGTTGACAATATATTCGAAATGCGAATTCCAGGTGGTGGTGCAGCCGCCGATGGATTGGAAGGACGCAAACCAGAATAAACTAATCCGCTAGCAACCATCGGCTGAATAAAACGCACTACTTGTTGACAGTACAGGTTGGGGTACAATAGTTTTTCCCTCGTAAACGGACAAAAACCGCTCACCAAATATTTGTCGGTACTGTCGCCACAGTGCTTGGCACTATCATCGCTATGCTGCTTTGGTGGATCATCGACAGTTATTTACCCGACCGCAACGCCATACCTGAGTCAATTGTGGCCAACGAAAGGGACACGCTCATGCAGCGCGTGGTTTCACTGTGCGTTGAATGCTAGGGCCAAACTCGATTTCAGCCACACGCAACTCATACGTTTTTTGCAGATTCATCCAGAAGTCAGCTGAAGTTCCCATGTAGCGAGACAATCTGAGCGCAGTGTCAGCTGTAATCGCTCGATCTCCGTTTAAGATGGCAGTGATTCTATTCGCCGGTACATCCAAAGCCGCAGCGAATGCTGTCGCCGACATGTCCAACGCTTCGATCTCATCTTGTAGCACCTCACCTGGGTGCACTGGCCGCATTTGGTTTCGTGTTGTCATGCTTTATCCCCCTTTCAGTGGCAGTCAACAATTTCCACGTCATGTGGCCCGTCATCTTTCCAGACAAAGCAAATTTGCCATTGCTGATTGATCCTGATACTTCGCTGCCCTGCTCTATTGCCAGAAAGTGATTCGAGTCTGTTGCTCGGCAAGTTCGCTAAGTCTCTCAGCGTCGTTGCAGCATCGAGTACGTTCATCCGGCGCTCTGCTTGTGCTGCAAAGCCTCTGAATCTCCGAGGTAGCTCACCGTTGTAAAACGCTTCTGTGTCCTTATCTGCGAAGCTCTGAATCATGCCTGATAATACGCGTTACGTAATGCGTATGCAAGTTTATGGCCCAACGCACTAAAAGTTTGCGAATTTGTTCCTATTATCACGCAGTCCTGCACGGTTCTTAGGAGGGCAGCTGATGTAACAGTCGTCGCCTCAGCAAGTGACACTGCGTTGACTTGCCAACTCTACCCTTAGGCGATTGGTATACGGGTAATTCGTATAGAGGTTTCGAATCCCTCTCTCTCTCCGCCGATTTTAGGGGAAAGTGCCAGGCGGCGGTGTAGCCGCCGATGGATTGGAAGGACGCAAACCAGAATAAACTAATCCGCTAGCAACCATCGGCTGAATAAAGCACACAACTTGTTAACAGTACAGGTTCAAATTCATTGGCCTATCCACGCCAAAACGTGTAAAACCGACCAAATCAATGCAATATTCGAATATGAGAAAACCGTATGCATATTGATCCGTTTGGTGTTGAACTCTGGATGAACGAGTTCGAGTTGCTTTGTAAATACAATCTGGCGGAAACCTGTTGCGACAGCATCACTATTGCGGAACTTTTAATGTTGTCACAACAGAAACAGGACAGCTTAAATGAGCTGTTGTCGATGAAAATGACCTATGGCGCAATCGAGGGCAGCGACAGATTACGTAGCGCCATTGCAAACTTGTACACGCATCAAGCGCCAAGTAACGTTTTGGTGACGCACGGAACAATTGGTGCAAATTCTCTTGTATATCAAACACTACTATCCGAAGGTGATAATGTTATCTCTATGGTGCCCTCTTATCAGCAACACTATGCAATTCCTGCAAGCGTTGGTGCTACTGTTCAAAAATTGCAATTGAGCGCAAAAAACCAATTTCTTCCAGATTTGGACCATCTTTCAAAGCTCGCAACAGCCAATACCAAATTAATCACACTGACCAACCCAAACAATCCAACAGGTAGCCTGATCGACCAATCCATGCTCAATGAAATTGCGGCAATTGCTCGTAAGTCAAACGCCTGGATTTTATGTGACGAAGTATATCGAGGTATCGATCAAATGGACCCGGGAACAACCAGCTCTATGGCTGACTTGTATGAAAAAGGTATAAGTACGGCGAGCGTGTCCAAGGTGTTTTCTCTTGCAGGGTTAAGGCTCGGATGGATAAGTGCACCATCAGATGTAATCGACGCTGTGATGATACACCGCGACTACAATACGATTTCTGTGGGCATGATAAACGATCATATCGCGTCAATTGCCCTGGAAAACCATCAATCCATACTTGAGCGTAACAAAGCGCTTACGCGCAATAATCTTGCAATACTAAGCGACTGGGTAGAAGCAGAACCATTAATAAGTTGGGTCAAACCACGTTCTGGTACTGTCGCATTGCTAAAATATGAATTAGACATTCCTTCCAGAGCGTTTTGCGTTAATCTGCTAAACGAAACCGGTGTACTGCTAACACCCGGCTCAGCAATGGACATGGAAGGGTATGTTCGTATTGGGTTTGCCAATGCCACTGACGTGCTCGAAAGTGGGTTACCGCTTTTGTCTGAGTATTTGGCAAAAATAGCGCAGTCATCCTCAAACTAATCTGGTCACTATTTCTCGAGGCGAATCACGAGGCGAAGTAAAACCATGGCTGATCTGAATACTCCTGTTGCATTTCTTGCAACTGCGAAATCAACGGAATCTCGTCATTTCTACGAGACCGTTCTAAACCTTAAGTGTTTGTCCGATGAACCCTTCGCGTTGGTATTTGAACTTGGTGGCACAACGCTTCGAATTCAAAAAGTCGAATCAGTCACGCAAGTGAACTATACGGTGCTGGGCTGGAATGTGACCAATATAAAGCATTGTGTAGAAGAATTAGCTAAAAAAGGCGTTCAATTTGAAATATTTTCAGGCCTGGAACAAGATGATTCAGGTATCTGGTCATCGCCAGGTGGCGCTATGGTCGCGTGGTTTAAAGACCCCGATGGCAATACACTATCGTTAACGCAACTGTAAGCAGATCAACTGCGCTAAGTTACCCAGTGCTAAGTTACCCAGTGCCAAGTTACCCAAAAAGTATCAGACCATCCGGAATGTCAAAGATCTTTGGCTAATCGTAAAGCATCGTAGATCGCCGCATGTGTGTTGCGAGCACTAACAGCATCGCCGATGCGAAAAAGCTGAAAGTTACCGCTAGGATTGCGAAAACTAATTTGTGTTTCGCCATTGATTAACGCATCTTGATCCACAGCACCGCCGTTTGAGCTCAAAGGTTTTAGCAAAAAGTACAAATCATCTAACGGCATGGTGCCGTAATTAATGACCACTTGATCGTACTCGGTGGTATAGGTGTGATCACTATAGTCTGTGCCGATGGTTGCCAACAACCTGTTACCACTGCGCTCAACATTCAGCAATCGCCTGGTAACGGTAAAAGTCACATCCTTATCTTGTAGCGCGCGCATGTACGGCACCAGATTCATACCCATAATATCCGGTGCGATGACGCGATCGGGTGTCATGACTTCAACCTTTGAGCCTGCTGCTGCTGCCACTTCAGCTGCTTGCAAACCAGGAGAATCGCCGCTTTCATCATAGATAAGTATTTCCTCGGCCGGTTTTACATCACCAGTGATAATGTCCCAGCTGGTTTCCACAAGATTGGATTCCTGGCCACTTTCGAATAACTCGATATTGGGTAATCCATCAGTAGCGATGATGACAATATCAGGTGACAGCGCTACAACATCGTCCAGTTCGGCATAATGATTAAACTTGAACATCACACCCTTGGCACTACACTGTGCTTCACGCCAATTTATGATGGATAACATTTCTCTACGTCTGGGCGACATTGAGGTTATTCGTATCTGTCCTCCAGCCTGGGCTTGCGCTTCCAACACCGTGACTGAATGCCCTCGCTCCGCACATACACGGGCAGCTTCCAGACCTGCCGGGCCTGCACCGACAATAACTACATTACGTTTAACTCTTGCAGTGGAAATATCGTGAGGCATAGTCAATTCACGTCCGGTTGCGGCGTTGTGCATGCACAAGGCCTCACCACCTTCGTAAATTCGATCGAGACAATAGGTTGCACCCACGCACGGTCGTATGTCCTGTTCTCGACCTTGCATGATTTTACGAACGATATGTGGGTCTGCCATATGAGCGCGTGTCATACCCACCATATCAAGCAAGTCATTTTTTATGGCGTGTCGCGCAGTAGCCACATCTGGTATTTTAGCCGCATGGAATGTTGGCATACCACTCGCTTTCTTGACCTCACCGGCAAAGTCAAGATGTGGAGCACTGGCCATACCCTGAACAGGAATAATATCTGTCATGGCTGGATCGGTATGGATGCGCCCGCGGATGACATTCAGAAAATCCAGTTGCCCACAGGCTGCCAGAATTTTTGAAATCTCAATGCCTTCAGTAGCTGTGATACCCCCTTTTTGAACCTCATCGGCGGTAAATCTAAAGCCAACAATGAATTCTTGCCCGACACGTTTGCGAATAGCATGGAGTACGTCCATAGGGAATCGCATACGATTCTCTAGCGTATCGGCGCCATACGGCCCGACCAGATCATTAGTGAGTGGCGACCAGAATTGATCCATCAGATGTCCATACACCTGCAGCTCTATGCCATCCATACCACCTGCTTGCATGCGCTCGGCTGCATCAGCAAAGTCGTTAATGATGCGATCGATATCCCAATCTTCCATTAATTTCGGGAAGGCGCGATGGGCTGGTTCCCGGTGTTTGGACGATGATAAGGATGGTAGCCAATCGCCTTTGTTCCACGTGGTGCGACGGCCTAAATGGGTCAGTTGAATCATCACGGCACAGCCGTGCTCATGGCAGCTATCGGTCAGGTTCTGAATCCACGGAACCACATCGTCGGAATAAACCAACACGTTGTTAAACACTGGTGGACTGTCTTTGGAAACAGCTGCCGACCCTGCGGTCATTGCCAAAGCTACGCCTGCTTTTGCGCGTTCCTCATGATAAGCGCGATATCGATCTTTAGGCATGCCATCGACCGCGTAAGCCGGTTCATGAGCGCTTGTCATAATACGGTTCTTTAACCGCAAATGTTTTAAGTCGAACGGTTGTAACAATGGATCTGACGACATGGCTTTACTTCAATTCTTACCAGGCACGATGAATGATTTAATTAACAGTAACTACTAACGCACAATCCTGAAAATTGCAATGAGATATTGCAGTGGGCGTTCTGAGCAGGAATTGAATTGCCTATTTGTACTGATGGCAGTGTGCGTACTTGTACTTATATGGTTATATACCACTGATGGT
>JAHQVR010000112.1 GCA_019634245.1 Gammaproteobacteria bacterium | reverse complement strand
CATGTTTGACTGCTTCTGGTTGTCGTCCCAGGCAGGTAAGGTGAGCGGCAATGGGCGAGCTTGATTCATTCACTAACTGCTGAATCAGCTCAAAGTTGGAGGTGGTATCTGATCCAAGCGCACCGTGAGTCAATGACAGAAACGCTGGCTTGCGTACGTCAAGTGCGCCGGTGCAGCGCCAAAATCCGCGATGGTTCAAGTCCTTGGGTGGATAGAGCTCAAAAGAAAGAGTGAGAGCTGAGTCAGATTTTCCTAAGGAATTTGGCCTGTCCATATAATATATCCATTATATAACGATATCTTTATATTATATCCAAATTTCCACCACAGTGCAACGGGGTCTTTTTGACGCAATTCCATACGGTGGCGTATGGAGATCCAGAAAATTCCCGTACGGTAGCGTATGGTTGTCTGATGGAATCTGCACGAACCCTAAAAGAATCGGATTGGATAAACGCAGCGTTGGTGACCTTGAATAGGTCCGGTGCACACGCCATAAAAGCTGAGACGCTCGCCAGAGAATTAAGTGTCAGTAAAGGGTCGTTTTACTGGCATTTCAAAGATGTTCTAGCGCTTAAGCAGGCCTTACTGCAATCCTGGTCCACCGCCAATATCCGAGCATTGGATCAACTGATATCAGAGGAGTCGGAAGGCCCTGAGCGGCGGCTGCTAGCTTTTGTGGACCGTCGGTGTAGTCGCATTGATCCACCGGAGTTGGCGGCCCAGACGGAAGCAGCCATGCGAGAGTGGGCGCGCTACGAACCCAGTGTTGCGACTGTTCTTAACTCGATTGATACCCAAAGGCTCGCATTTTTAGCTGATTTATTTAACCAGATGGGTCAAACACGATCACAAAGTAAGCTATCCGCTCAGACTCTCTATGCCAGTGCCCTTGGAATGATTGAACTCAACCAACGTGTGATACTGGATGATCGTAAGTGCCTTCGGTGGGTGGTGCAAAAACTCTGTTTCACTTCGTAATTAAAATGACAGAATCAAAATATGGCGCCTGTGTCGATTTTGATGATGGTGGGACGTCTAGTGACTGAACCCATAACAAAACTATGGGGTGGTTCACTACTATCAGGAGAATTGAAATGCAATATATGTGTCTGATTTATGGCGATAGATCTAATGCTCCAGTGCCGGGTACCCCGGAATTTGCGACGATGATTGAGGAATACAACATCTTTACTCAGGAGGTGAAACATGACGGTGTTTTTATCGCAGGCGATGCACTACAGCCGGTAAGCACGGCGTCAACGGTGAGAGTCCGAGATGGAAATTCTCAAATAACTGATGGCCCGTTTGCCGAGACAAAGGAAACATTAGGTGGTTACTACTTGTTGGACTGCAAAGATCTAGATGAAGCATTGGCTTATGCTGCCAAAATTCCAACCGCGAAGTTTGGTTCAATCGAGGTTCGACCTATTATGGTCTTCGATTAAACGGTACGTTTTCAATCGTTGATCTTGTGAGCGATTCTGCTCCCTTCGACATTGGCCAGATAGCTCGTTCCCATTGGGGCGAGCTGCTGGCTGTGCTGACGGTGCGGCTCCGGGATATTGAGCTGGCAGAGGATGCGTTGCAGGAGGCGTTAACACAGGCGATAGAAGTGTGGGGTCGTAACGGAGCTCCGAAGAATCCAAAAGGCTGGCTCTATAGGGTTGCTCTAAACAAGGCTATGGATGGTAAACGGCACGATTCGATGGCCAAAGCCAAGCAATCCCAGATTGTCATTCACGACAGTCTCAACTACCACTCAGATCAAGAAACAGAGGCGATACCCGATGAACGTCTTCGGATGATTTTTACGTGCTGTCATCCAGCGATATCGGTCTCTGCGCAGCAGGCTTTGACCTTACGCACGCTGTGTGGCCTGACTACTGAGGAAATCGCTAGAGCCTTTTTGGTGTCTGAAGCCACTATGGCGCAAAGACTGGTTCGAACCAAACGGAAAATTCGTGATGCCGGTATTCCCTACGAAGTGCCCGACGAATCAGCGCTACCCGCCCGTCTCGAAGCAGTGCTTAGTGTTGTTTATTTGATCTTTAACGAAGGGTACTCCGCAAGCACGGGAGAGGATCCAATTAGAGAAGAGTTGTGCGACGAGGCGAAGTACCTGACCGAGTGTTTAATAGCGCTAATACCAAATCATGCTGAAGTACTGGGCTTAATGGCCTTGCTGCTGCTGCATGATTCGCGGCGAGCGGCCCGACAAGATAAGGCAGGTCAGCTTGTTATGCTGACCGATCAAGACAGATCACTATGGGATCGAGCGTTGATTCGCAAAGGGTTTGAATATCTGGTGCAAGCCAGCGGTGTGAATCAGCCTGGGCCCTATCAAATTCAAGCGGCTATTTCTGCCATTCATGCTCAATCGAGCTCCATCGCAAACACGCACTGGGCTAACATTGTGCTTCTCTACGATCAGCTTATGGAGTTCATACCCAGCGATGTTGTTAGGCTCAATCGCGCAGTGGCTGTGTCCTTTGCGCACGGTCCAAAAGCAGCATTGTGTGAATTAAGGCAGCTTAATTCCGAGGGGCTACTGTCTGGTTATCAGCCCTTTCACGCAGCCAGTGCCGATATACACAAACGGCTATCGCAATGGACGGAATCAATGAATGCCTATCGCAAGGCTATCGAACTGTCT
Organism: Gammaproteobacteria bacterium; assembly: GCA_019634245.1. The sequence continues at coordinate 7,947 of JAHQVR010000112.1, read as the reverse complement.
GGCAATAAGCAGGAGCGCAATTTTTTAGAGGCCCGCTTGGCTGAAGTGCAACAAAAATTAAATAGTAGTGCCCTAAATTAATAGCTGATCGCGATGCCGTTAATGAGAGGTCCAGGGTAGGGAATCCAGGTTTACGTTGCCACCAGTGAGTATCAGGCCTACCTTTTTACCTGCGTATAGGTGAGCATTTTGTTGTACCGCTGCCAATGTTACTGCACAGCTTGGTTCAATGATTATTTTCATTCTTTGCCATATCATTTTCATGGTGTGTTCGATGTCTGCCTCGCTGACGCTGTGAATCGTCGATACCCCAGTGGAAACAAAGTGCCAGGTAAGATCAGCTAAAGACACTTTCAAACCATCAGCGATAGTGTCGGGTGAGTCGTCGCAAATGATGTTACCTGCCTCCAAAGAGCGTGCCGCATCATTGGCCTGGGTCGGGACGGCTCCGACCACTACTGTGGGGCTTGACGCCTCCTGTGCTGCTAACACGGTTCCGGAAATCAATCCGCCACCGCCAACAGGTGTGACGATAACGTCCAGCGTTGGCACAGATTCGAGCATTTCTAGAGCGCACGTGCCTTGGCCTGCAATGATGTTTGAGTGGTTGTACGGTGGGATGAACACAGCGCCGCTTGTCGCGATGAGCTCATCGCAACGCTGTTGGCGAGCCTGATTGCTGGGCTCACACTCAACCACAATACCTCCGTAGCTTTTCACTGCAGCTTTTTTTACTTCAGATGCGTTTGTTGGCATGACTACGGTTGCTTGAAAACCGAGGCGTTGAGCGGCAAAGGCTAACGCTGCTCCGTGGTTGCCTGAAGAATGGGTGATGATTTGCTTGGTGTCAGCCACTTTGAGTGCGGCGTTGCAGGCACCACGAGCTTTAAATGATCCGGTTTTTTGGAAGTTTTCGCATTTAAAGTACAGCTCACAGCCGCACAGTTGATCAAAGTACCGAGATTGCAGAATGGGCGTTCGGTGGATCATTGTCCGAATATCTGCATGTGCGCGCTGTACATCGTTTATGGTTGGAAGTTGTAAGCCGATGGACGCACTCATTAGATAGCCTTAGAAGATTGTGATTGATTCAGAGCTAGCGCTGAAATAATGTTGGAAACCAGTCCTCCCTTAATCGATCGCCAGGCTGCATGTTGTGACCGGGAAAGGGTGGCGAGGTTCTGCCAGGACGATGTACCACTCTGGCATCGTCTCCGACCAATCGCAAGGAAAAAGCCCGGCGACGCCGATCTGACTGGTTTCCTCGAGCGCCATGGAGCGTGCGGAAGTGAAAGGCCACTGCGTCACCCGGTTCCATGGGCCATTCTTTAACGCTAAGTCCTTCTGCATCCGGATCTGGGATGGCTTGGTAACCGCCATTGTCAGCATAAAACTCATCCTCAGCTAACCATTTGACAGGCAGAACCGGTGTATCCCAGCAATGCGAGCCTGCGACACAGCGTAAGGTGGCGTCCGTAACAGGGTCCAAAGGTACCCAGAAGCTAACGGTTTGTTCGCCGTCGACCAGATAATACGGGCTGTCTTGATGCCACGGAGTGGCTTTGGATGTTCCAGCTTCTTTAACCAATACATGTTCATGAAACAGTTGTGCCGAGTTCGAAGCCATTAATGATGCTGCGATGGTTGCAGCTTCTGAACTGCGTATCACTTCTTCGAATTCGGGGATTCGAGACCAATTACAGTAGTCATCGAAGAATCGTCCGGTGTCACCTGTTTGTAGGTTCTCAGCCGCGTACTGTCCTGGATGCCGCAGGTTATATTCAATACCACGACGCAGCTTATCTACATGATCAGTAAATAGCCCGCGAATCAGCACCACTCCGTCTCTCTGGTAGTCTTCGATGTGCTGTTGGGTAATCATTTGCCAGGTATTTTTTGTGATCGTCGAAGGTATCTTGGCTTGAATTCGTTGAAAGAAGAGATGTCTATCGATAAGCCTCTATCGTATGAAACATGGTAAGTTCGAGTTTGAGGTGGGTCAAGGCTGAGAGTCCGATTGCGACACGGCGTAAGCTGCTCAGATCGTTGGTTTTCGTTGCTAGGTCGCATTGTTTTGTGGCGTTGGATGCTTACCCAACGATAAAATACTGATATACCTCTCCCATTTTTCGCTGAAAACACGGCAAAGCTATGAGCGCACAAGTCCAGAATCACAACGACGCCATCAGAGAACTCCAAGATCTGTTGGGGGAGCGCCTGTCGCTAAACGCTTCCGTGTTGGATCAGCATTCACACGACGAGGCTTATGCCACTCCAGCGCAACCCGACGCCGTTGTGTTTCCGGAATCTACTACTGAGGTGTCGGAAATCGTCAAAGTGTGCGCACGACACGGCTGCCCGATTGTTCCGTATGGTGTGGGCACGTCGTTGGAAGGGCATGTAATTCCGATTCATGGTGGCATCACGGTGGATACTAGCCGCATGAACCAAGTTATCGAACTGCACGCTGAAGATTTGGATGTGGTGGTGCAACCCGGAGTCACTCGGAGACAATTGAACACAGAATTGAAAGACACCGGCTTGATGTTTCCAATCGATCCAGGTGCAGATGCCACCCTTGGGGGTATGGCCGCCACTCGAGCGTCTGGTACCAATGCTGTTCGCTACGGGACGATGCGCGAAAACGTGTTAGCCATGGAAGTGGTTTTGGCCGATGGCCGAATTATAAAAACCGGTTCCCGCGCGAGAAAGTCGTCGGCTGGCTACGACTTGACGCACTTATTGGTAGGCTCGGAAGGAACATTGGGCATTATCACCGAGCTGACTGTAAAGCTATACGGTCGACCCGAAGCGATGTCATCGGCAACCGTCGCCTTTGATTCTATTTCAGGGGCAGTCGATGCCGTCATATTGGCCATTCAAAGTGGCCTTCCGATGGCTCGAATTGAGTTACTTGATGAGCTGCAGGTTCAGGCAATAAATGACTATCACTCCGATTTCGATTTTCCCATTAAACCGCATTTGTTCCTCGAATTTCACGGTACAGAGGCCTATGTTAAGGAACAAACGGAGAGCTTTAAAGCTATTTCAGATGAGTATGGTGGTTCAGAGTTTCAATGGGCAACGAAAACGGAAGATCGAAATCGGCTTTGGCGGGCGCGTCACGATGCCTTTTATGCCTGTAAGGCTTTACGACCGGGAGCTGATGGAATTGTCACCGATTGCTGCGTACCGATATCCGCCCTGGCCGAGTGTATCGCCACCACAAAAGCAGAGATAGAACGACTTGATCTGGTGGCGCCTCTGGTCGGGCATGTCGGTGATGGAAATTTTCACCTTATTGTTTTGGTTGAACCGGGCAATGTTGAAGAAAGGGCAAAGGCAGAGCAACTAGCAAACACTATGAACCATTTAGCCATATCTCAGGGTGGGACAGTCAGTGGGGAACATGGCATAGGTACAGGTAAGAAAAAGTACATGCAGAAACAACATGGTGATGCCTATTTCGTCATGTCTCAGATAAAGCGTTCACTGGATCCGCAAAACATTATGAATCCAGGGAAAATTGTCACTATAAACTAATCCTATTAGACTCTTTCCCAACGTGAGCTTTTACCCGATTTATAAATAGCGTCAATGACTTTTTGATTCTTAACCGAATCTTCCAAAGAAAACACAGGCTGCTTTTTGCCAGTGCAAGCTCTGGCAAAAGCTTCTGCTTCGAGTTTGTACTGATTGATTCCTGTGTATCGGAAAACCTTCTCTTCATTGTGTCCTTGATTGTGGAGTCGAACCAAATCACCTTCATACAAATTGGAATTAAAGGGTGCTGTGAGTTCGATAAAGCCCTTGTCGCCGTGAAATACAATGGATTGACGGTTGGCGAGTTGAGTAGATAAGTAAAAACTCATGTCAAAATCACCAAAGTCGGCCTGGACGCTAGCGTATCGATCAGTTTTAAATGTTGGATCAAAGTCGATAGACGCCTGTATTTTCTTGGGTTCAAGGCCGGTGGCAAACCGGGCGGCAACCGTTGGGTACACGCCAATGTCGGGTATGACGCCGCCGCCGAGTTCCACGCGGTTGCGCATATTCTTAGGATCTTTATTAAAATAGGTAAACGAGGCGTCGATGTGTCGCAAGGTACCAACCGCTTTTTTCTTCAGCAGTTCTTTTACCTTTAACCACTGGGGATGGTAGGTGATCATGAACGCTTCGCTGACGATCACCTTATGCTTGTCTCGGGCTTTGATAAGAGCATTAATCTCTTTGGCTTTAAGAGAGATAGGCTTCTCACACAGCACGTGCTTTCCGGCTTTGATAGCTTTCAGTGTCCATTCAATATGCTGAGAAGTGGGAAGAGGTATGTAAACAGCCTCTATATCATCACTGGCGAGCATTGATTCATAGGAGGCAAAGCTGTGGGGAATTCCGAATATCGATGAGATTTTCTTTGCCCGCTTAATGTCTCGGGAAGCCAGTGCGTGAACGACACAATTATCCGCTTGTTGGATGGCTGGAATAACATGCTCGATTCCAATTTTAGCCGTAGAAATAACACCGATTTTCAACATGGAAAGTATGCTCTTGTTAAGGCTTTATGGCTAATGATCGCATGTTTTTACCTCCGACAGACAGAGTCTGGTTGAAACAAGCCATTCGTCTAATAATGCGGGGTGTACTGGGGCGATTCCGTAATGCCGTGGATTACACTAAGTTGGGTGTGTGGCGACGGACAGTTTTCCCGTGACACCGTGCTTGTCGATTAACGATGCGACTAACCCGTTGTCGATTGAATCAGCCACGAACTGTCTTAAAAACGTTGCCGCTTCTGGCTTGTTCGGCTGACAGCCGATGGCCTGCTGTACAGCAGTAAAACTCTCTGTCAATATTCTTGATCCGGGCATTAATTGTTGTTGCTCAAGGAGCTTGGGGCGCAAGCCGGCTAAGACTTCCAGGTTCTTTTCGGCGAATAGTTCAAACGATGAGTCTAGAGTTTCGGCTCTGTGTAGAGTGGCCTGTGTGAGATGGTCGGTGAGGTATAGGTCATAGGCTGCACGTTTTTTTACAGCCACTCTGACACCAGGTTGATCAACGTCATTCACGGAATGTATTGTTGAGTTAGCCGGAACCAGGTAGGTAGCTTGAATCTCGCAATAAGCCGGGCTAAAGATGATGGTTTTTGCGCGCTCAGGCTCTGCTCCGATGTTCGCTATGTCCCACTCGTCACGGGCAGATCCATCCGCAACATCGCCCGCGCCTTTATATTCAAGCAGTCTCAGGCCCACTCCGAGCGCGTTGGCGATAGCCTTGGCCATATCTGGAGAGACACCAATGGGGTCTTCATCTGAGGATTTTCCAGATACGAGTAAAAAATTGCTCATATTGATACCCACGCGTAGGACCCCGGTGGGTGCCAACTGCGCTTTTACCTTATCTAGCATGTTGGTTACTCCGGAATGACCGCTGTGATTTCTATCTCCACTACCCACTCTGGTCGCGCTAGCGCCTGTACCACAATACCCGTAGAACAGGGATGAACACCCTTTAGCCATTTGCCCATCTCTTGGTAGACGGCTTCCCGATAGCGTATGTCAGTGAGATAGACGACGATACGGCAAATGGCTTCCATATCGGTTCCGGCTTCCTCGAGTAACATCTGAATATTCTGCATCGACTTCTGAGTTTGCAGACCCGCATCGGCTGGATGCAAGCTTTCTCGAGTATCCAGGTCTTGAGAAACTTGGCCTCGGAGAAACACCATGGTGCCTTTGGCAACCACCGCTTGGCACAGATCATTGTCTAGGTTCTGCTCCGGATAGGTTTCTTTGGTATTGAACGGCCTTATTCGTTTGTGCAGCGTCATAGTGGTGTTTTCCAAAAGTTGAACGTGGTGTCCATGAGGAGCCAGTAGAGTGTATCGAAGAATCTACCCATGGGTGAAATACGTGGATTTTATCAGTGTGGTATTCACTCCAACGGGCCCGTCACCGATTCTTTACAACTGTGTAAATTATCTGCTGGAGTCGCCATTTATAGCCAATCGCGGTGGGTAGGGCATGAACCAAATTGGACAATCGAGCTCTATGGGTTAGGTTACCCGGATTCGGTATTGTTTCTCATGAGCCTGACAATTGGCGCAAATATTAAAACCATTACAGATTTGATCCATCTGTTGGAAGATATTCCCGATCGTGTTTTTTCCAGTGCTCCGAAACCGGAGCTAAGTTCTCCTGGGAAACACGTTAGGCATATTTGTGATCATTATTTTGCATTGCTCAACGGATTGGAGAACGGTGAGATTAATTACACCGTGAGAAGCCGAAACTGCTCAATGGAAATGTGTCGAATTGATTCTGTACAGTGTTTGAAAAAAATTCAACAAGCGTTACTGAAATTGACAGCAGTAGAATCGAAGGTTTATGTCAAAGATACGGTGTGCGCTCAGTCTGCGGCTAACTGTGTAATCCCCAGTTCGGTAGAACGCGAGCTTCACTATGTGTTTTCTCACACTGTTCATCATATGGCCTATGTTGCTTTACTGGCACAAGTGGGCGGACAATCCGTTGACGCACAGATCGGAGTGGCCCCTAGTACCAGGTTGGCACAGTCGGTTGCAGTGCGAAATTAAGCCTAATGTGTACGGTAAGTGTGTCTCGATCGCGCAATGGTGTGGTTATTACCATGAACCGCGACGAACGTCGATCACGACCAGAAGCTGGTGTGATGCGAATGGGTTCAATGGCATACCCGGTGGATGGAAAGGCCAAAGGGACTTGGTGTGGATTCAATAAAGACGGTCTAGCGGCGACGTTGTTGAATCGTTATGAGGATGGTACGACCACGGCCGGCGCCAAATCTCGTGGTGAATTGATTCCGCAAGCGCTCCAATATTCGACTATCGAACAGGCAATTGATGCAGTCAAGCAATTGTGGCTACAAGACTATAATCCGTTTAGTTTGCGCCTGAGTTCGCTGACCGAAACTCACATATTGAACTGGAACGGCCTTATGCTCACGGAGCAGCAGCCTCCCAGTTTGGCGCATGAATTCGCCAGCAGCAGTTCTTTAGAACCGGAGGATATTCCCAAAGTCCGTCAAAAACGATTCGAGTCTTGGCTCAGAACGTCGGATAGTAGAGCTGAAGGTGTTCCCAAAATACATCTGGATAGAGAACATTGGGATTCATCGACAGCGATCTTCATGGATCGGGAATACACGCATACCAAAAGTATTACTCAATTCACGCTGGGGCAAAAGCGCTTGTCCATGCACTACTACGATGAGACGTCACTACAAAAGATACGTTCTTGCCCGCGAGGTGTTTTGCGGCTGACTGAAGCTGTGCACTTCTCCCGCACTTAAACATGATCTGATCATCCGTCATAATCCAGTATGGTTTGGCGCATTTTTTTTCCGATTCCTTTGGCGGTGTCGAGTTTGCCTTGCTTCAGCGCTGTTTTGAGTTTTTTTAAGCTGCTGATACCGTACTCTTGATACAGCATCTTGGCAGTTTTAGGGCCCAGTCGATCAATTTGAGTGAGCTCCAGAACTGACCGAGGTGGTGGCTTACCATACTGATTGTCTTTGAATTTCGCTGTGGTGCCGGTGCGCACAATTTCCTGCAAATAGCTAGTGATGGTGCCGCCGACTCCGGGCAGGGAGTTCAAAGCGTCTTGTTTATCCAACGCATCGATGGATTCTGGCCAGCGTGAAATTGTGTGCGCGATCTGAGCGTAGCGTTTGGCGTGCTCTTCAGGGTAACCCCCTATGATCAAATAGTCGCCCAACTGTTTGACGATCGCCGCAACTTCATCGTTGCGCACATGGCGTATGCGACCCTTCGCATCGGTGTAGGTTTTCCTGGCCATCACTGGAACTCGCTGTGTCAGTGTATGCTGATAACAGTATCAAACAAGAGCTATCAGAACCAATGTCAGATACCCGCCTTCGCGACCAGCTTTGCTTGCTGGCAAAATCGCTGTT
>JAHQVR010000111.1 GCA_019634245.1 Gammaproteobacteria bacterium | reverse complement strand
GCATGTGCAGTTAATGGTTCCGGTAGGGCGGCAGGATCAAGCAGTGGTTCGTTCTTTCTCATGTTATATGTCAAAAAGATTTAGCTAGATTGATAATTGTTGCCCATTGTCGGATTCGCTTAATCGGCTGAGCATGAAGAAAAGATTTTAAGTCACCGAACAATGCGTCGTATTGTGTCGAATTATCCTTCCTTTTCGATTGGTTATTGAATCGATAACCCATGGTATTTAAGCGCTGAAATAGACTCCACATTGTCAATTTGACACAAGGGGTTTTTCGGCGATTGTGCTGTCTCAGAAAATCTACTGTCGTGCCTCCTTAATCTTTATTTGTACACACAAGGAAACGCTATGAAATTTAAACTCGGATCCATATTAGTACTGTTGGCATCTTTAACCATGCTTGGAGGGTGCGCCTCTGTGGGTGGTGGTGGTGACGCAGCCGTTATGAACGATTTACTGACCGAAAGAAGTATTATTCGGGCACTGTATCAGGAGCCTGACCTTACGGGTAATCCGATATTGGTTGGATGTGTTGATGGTGTGGTCACTCTTTCAGGAGTTGTTGATTCGGCCGTAGAGCGTCAGTTAGCAGAGCAAGTGGCGAAGAGTATTGATGGAGTTAGTTCGGTTAATAACAATCTGCAAACCAGTAGTTAGATCCTATTGTCACTGTGTCTATCCTCTAAATTTCGACCGCAATACCCATTCGGTATTGCGGTCGGTCTAAGAATTGTGCTCGGTTTTTACTGTGTATTAGCCCTTAGCGCCTGCTCGAGCGCACCTAAACGCGGTGATCCAGCCTACGAATCGGCTGAGCAAGCGATGTCTCGAGTCTACGAGTGTGTTTGGTATCAGCACCTTGCAGGTAACGAAGAGCAGTCGGCTGAACTCATTGATAAAGCGGTGCAGATTGGTAACGCCGCAGATCTAGAGCCAGGCGATATCCTGGCGATCTACTCAAGAGCTCGTGCGGCTCAAAAAACACTGGTTGATCCAGTTGCAGTGACGATTGCTCAGAATCGGGAATCAAAGATCAATCGTATCGATGGCCAGGTGCAACCGACTCTGGAAGAAACCAATCAGGCACTGCTGGAGCTGTATCGCGCGCAGTGCGAAGAATCTTGAGATCGCTTTCCTGGTAAGTAGTCTAGGCGGTCAAAAAATGGCCAATTCTTCAAGATCAACCCATCGATATTCCGGAGCCCAAACAGATTCTGTCTGAGGAAATGGCATAATATTGGGCTAGGTGCCCGGTCGTACTTCCTTCCATGGCGCATCACCTTAGTTATAGGTAACCCAGGATTTCTAAAGAACCAATGTCAGACAATAAGCAGAAGATCATATACACCCTTACCGACGAAGCACCGCTATTGGCCACGGCGTCTTTGCTGCCGATTATTCGTACCTTTACTGCTGCAGCCGATATTGATATCGAGCTCAGTGATATTTCTGTCGCAGCCCGCGTGCTCGCAGAATTCCCTGATCATCTAAACGAAGATCAGCGTATCCCTGACAATCTGGCTGAACTGGGGCGCCTAACTCAAGATCCCAATACCAATATCATTAAATTGCCCAACATCAGTGCTTCAGTGCAACAGCTGACAGCTTGTATCAAAGAATTGCAGGAAAAAGGCTATGCCGTTCCGGATTTTCCCGATGACCCTCAAACGGATGAAGAAAAGGACATTAGAACTCGCTATGGAAGAGTGCTAGGCAGTGCGGTTAATCCAGTATTGCGAGAGGGAAACTCTGATAGACGGGCACCCAAGGCAGTGAAGAACTATGCGAAAAAACACCCGCATTCGATGGGTGAGTGGAAGCAGTGGTCTCGTACGCATGTATCGCATATGCACAAGGGAGATTTTTATCACGGCGAGCAGTCAATGACACTGGACAAGGCTTGTACCGTAAAAATGGAGCTCGTTACGGACTCTGGTGAAACGCAAACGCTCAAAACAGATATTCCTCTACAGGATAAAGAAATCATCGATCTGATGTTTATGAGTAAGAATGAATTGTGTGAGTTTTATGAACAGGAAATGGAGGACTGTCGAGAAGCGGGAATTCTATTTTCACTTCATGTGAAAGCCACAATGATGAAGGTTTCCCATCCTATTGTTTTTGGTCATGCGGTAAAAATTTATTACAAGGACGCTTTCGACAAGCATGGGGAGCTGTTTGAAGACCTTGGAATCAATGTCAACAACGGAATGGCAACGTTGTATGAAAAAATAAAAGAGCTTCCTGCATCGGTACGCGAAGAAATTGAGCGAGATTTGCATGCCTGTAAAATTCGCCGCCCGCGCCTTGCAATGGTAGATTCAGACAAAGGTATTACTAACTTTCACTCGCCTAGTGATGTCATTGTCGACGCTTCAATGCCGGCGATGATTCGATCAGGCGGCCAAATGTGGGGCGGCGACGGGAATCTCTATGACTGCAAGGCGGTTATTCCAGAATCCACCTTTGCACGTATTTATCAAGAGATCATAAATTTCTGTAAATGGCACGGAAACTTCGATCCTGCCACGATGGGCACGGTGCCAAATGTCGGTTTGATGGCTCAAAAGGCAGAAGAATATGGCTCTCACGATAAAACCTTCGAGGCGCCCGAAGCGGGTACGGCTCGCATAACCGATGTAGACACTGGTGATGTGCTGCTGGAAAAACACGTTGAGGAAGGCGATATTCTAAGAATGTGTCAAGTTAAAGATGCACCGATTCGCGACTGGGTAAAACTCGCAGTGAGACGAGCGCGGGAGTCGAGCACGCCGGTTGTGTTCTGGCTAGATCCTTATCGCCCTCATGAAAATGAAGTAATCAAAAAGGTAGAGTTGTATTTACAAGACCACGATACGGATGGGCTTGACGTACAAGTCATGTCGCAGGTTCGGGCCATGCGCTATACGTTGGAACGAGTTGCTCGTGGCCTGGATACAATTTCCGCTACTGGTAACATCTTGCGTGACTATTTAACCGACCTGTTCCCCATACTGGAATTGGGAACTAGTGCAAAAATGCTTTCTATCGTTCCTCTAATGGCAGGTGGAGGTTTGTTTGAAACGGGCGCTGGTGGCTCGGCACCCAAGCATGTTCAACAGCTGTTAGAGGAAAACCATTTGCGTTGGGATTCTCTGGGTGAGTTTTTAGCACTTGCTGTATCGATCGAAGAGTCTGGAATCAAGCACAACAATGAGAAGGCGAAATTAATAGCCTCCGCTCTGGATGCTGCAACTGAGCGCTTGTTGGAAAACGGCAAATCGCCACTTCGAAAAGTGGGACAGTTGGACAATCGAGGTAGCCACTTTTATTTGTGTCTGTACTGGGCTGAAGAACTTGCGAATCAGCAAGCTGACCCAGAAATGGCTGAGCAGTTTGAAAAGCTGCATGAGCAACTGAGCCAGAATGAGAAAAAAATTGTCGAAGAACTCGCTGCAGTGCAAGGAAAGCCTGTTGATACCGGTGGCTATTATTTTGCTGATCCGGAGAAGTGCAAGTTGGTCATGAGACCGAGTGAAACGTTCAATTCAATTTTGCGATCAACCCGATAGCCATTGAATGCCAAAGGTTTTGCTGGAGAGTATACGGGTTGGTGCGCTACTGGTTCCGCTGCTATTGGTGTTGGCGGTAGAACATAGTTGGGCTGAAACATCCGATGCGGATGAGTTGCTGGCGTTGTTGTCAGAAGACGATTACTTTGCCTTGATTCGTCATGCCCTGGCACCGGGCACGGGCGACCCGGAACAGTTTGAAGTGGACGATTGCCGTACGCAACGCAATCTTGATGGTGCCGGTAGACGTCAGGCTATGACAATGGGGCAACGGCTGCGTGATGCCGGTATCACACAGGCGTTGGTCTACTCCAGCCAGTGGTGTCGTTGCCTAGAAACAGCTGAACTGCTAGCTATAGGGCCAGTGATTCCTCTGCCGTCGTTAAATTCTTTTTTTCAAGCCAGACACCGAGCAGAAACACAAACCACTGAACTAAAGTCTTGGTTATCTGAGCAGCCTCTTGATTTGCCGACCGTTTTATCTACACATCAGGTGAATATCACTGCCTTAACCGATGTCTTCCCCAACTCCGGAGAAATCCTCATTGTTTATCGCGACGCAGACAATAACTATCAATTAGTAGGGTCTGTAGTTACAGCCATTGAGTAGTTACAGCCGATGACCCGCTAGAGGACGTCCTTGTCCTGTATTGGGCGCTCCTTGCGAGAGTTCAACCAGTCCCTTAGTCGTTGAAGAGAGATCCCTACTGATTGTGGTGCGACCTTTTGTCTCTTCTGGCGACATCGTAAAATTTAATTATTTCCCGAGCATTACAAATGGTGCTTTGTTGGTTTCTATTGGCTAGCGCTCTACAAGATATCGATGGTAGTCTTTTGCGGTACAAATAACGGGTAATCGGTTGTTGTGCCGAAAAATCTCTTTCTTGGATGAACCACCACGACAGATTCAGAAGCAGCCCGCTGTTTTTGGTTCTGTCATTGGTGTGTCATCCGTATTTTCTAGAATAATTGATCGTCTGCTGAAACAAGGCAACCACTAAAATGGAGAAATCGCATGAACTATGAAGATGAGCTTTCCTTCGATGATTTTGATGAGCAGCAAAATCCGAAACCCGAACAGAACGATTTTGATCGCGTGCTTGAAGTTGCGTTGACGCGCCGTGGCCTATTGAAAGGTGCCGTTGCCTTCGGAAGCGTTGCTGCCATGGGTGGAGCAGCGTTCACTTCATCTGAATCCATCGCTCAGACATCCCGGTTCGCCTTCGATGCGATTGATGCTAATACGCTAGACAGCATTACTGTTCCAAATGGCTACAACGCGCAAGTGGTCGTGCGATGGGGTGATCCAATGTGGTCAGGTGCCGCTGAGTTTGACCATGCCACACGGGGTACGGCGGAGAGTCAACTAAGCGCTTTCGGTGACAATATTGACGGTATGGAGGCGTTTGCTCACGGTGACAAAACGCTACTGGTGGTTAACAACGAATACACCAATCGAAAAATTATTTGGGGTAATCGTCCGGAAGGATCCTTCGAAAGTGATGACGATATCAACAAGGGAAAGATGGCGCACGGTCTGACGGTTGTCGAAATAGCCGAAGAAGATGGCCAATGGTCAGTGGTACTAGACAGTCCTTACAATCGTCGCATAACACCGGACACTGAAATGGAAATGACAGGCCCCGCCGCTGGTCATGATCTATTAAAAACCTCAGCAGATCCTAGTGGTACCAAACCCTTAGGAACATGGAACAATTGTGGTAACGGTTCTACACCGTGGGGCACTTATTTAGCTTGCGAAGAGAATTTTAATGGCTACTTTGCCGCTGAAGATCCGGAGCACAAAGTATCTCCTGAATTGAAGCGCTATGGTGTATCGGGTAAGGACTGGGGCTATGGTTGGTGGAACGTTGATGAGCGCTTTGATGTGTCGAAGAACCCTAACGAACCCAATCGCGCTGGCTATATCGTGGAGGTGGATCCGCGGAACCCTGAGTCTGCTCCAAAAAAGCTCAGTGCATTGGGACGTTTTAAGCACGAGAATGCCGAACTGGTTGTAAACCCGGATGGTCGAATTGTGGTGTATATGGGTGACGATGAACGTGGTGAGTTCTTGTATAAGTACGTTTCCAATGGTGTCTTCGCGCCAGGTGCGGAAACCGATGCACTGTTATCCGACGGTAAATTGTATGTGGCTAAGTTTTTTGACACAGGTGCCGGTGAATGGATCGAATTGACTCCAGAGTCTGCTGGAATGGCCAGCATGGCGGAAGTTTGTATCCATACTCGTATCGCTGCCTCAACAGTCGGTGCCACCACCATGGATCGACCAGAGTGGGTAGCGGCTAACCCGAAAGCACCAGAAGTGTACTGTGCGCTGACCAACAATAAAAATCGTGGAATCAAACCTAATGCTGGAGGGGATTTGACGCCGGTGGGTGGCCCTAATCCGCGGGAAAAGAATCTCTATGGTCAGATTGTTCGATGGCGCCCCAATGGCGGAGACCATACGGCCACAGGATTTGCGTGGGACCTGTATGTGCTAGCGGGCAATCCAACGATACATTCAGATTTGAACGCCGGATCTGACAATGTCAACGAAGGGAACATGTTTAATTCACCCGACGGCATCAAGTTCGATTCCAACGGCATTTTGTGGATACAAACTGACGGAAATTACTCCAATGCGGAAGAGTTTGTTGGCCATGGTAACAATCAGATGTTGGCGGGTGACCCGGTTACCGGTGAAATTCGACGCTTCTTAGTGGGCCCCAACGAATGTGAAGTCACCGGTTTAAGTTGGAGTGCTGACAAGCGCACGATGTTCGTGGGTGTTCAGCACCCAGGTGAGCGAGGCAACAGTCATTGGCCGGAAGGTGGAGACGCCGTGCCACGCTCTGCGGTCATTGCAGTTCGTCGCGATGACGGTGGGTTAGTGGGCTAATTCGTCAATACAGCCTTCGAACTAAAAATAGCCTGGCGCGTACGCCAGGCTATTTTACCCAACCCAACCCAGTTCAATTCAGCTCGACTGGAACCGACTGGAGCCGAACCGCTCGGCCCCTTCTGTTTCCATTGCATTGCAATTACCGTTTGATGGGGTATTGTTTCGTTGGTCCTTGCCTATGCTCGGATAACGTTGCAGTTAATTCAGAACATCATCCTGAGTCTCGTTAGCCTGTGGTGCACTCTTAATCGGTTTGTCAATTAGTGAATAATGCAATGAAGCTATTGCTTTCCCAACATGTTTTAGTTCAGATTCATCCATTGGTTTGATCATCTTACGGATCCAATGTAGAGGTTCCTGCCAAATCACTGGGAACAAACTGTCGTGCGAAATTACTGCTGCGCTATCGAAAACAGTCTTCGAGGGCCGTTCGATTCTCTTGGAGGAATGAGTCAGGATATACCCCGTGACACAAGAAGGCTTTTTTATCCCAAATTTTTTAGGCAGAATATCGGATTGTTTGAGTAATTGATTGACTAGCAGAGTGCTTCTTTGCATTCTGCGAATGGGTGATTTTATGAGTTGGCTGGATTGTCCCGAAACGGCATAACAAGCGCCCTCGTTGGTGATGGTCATACCGTGGTTTATATAACGGGTATCCAGGCAGAAGAATTCCATGTAGTTGTTTATTAGTAGATGATTCAGGTGGACGATTTGTGTTCCGAACTTGATTCTTAGATCATGCAATATCACCCAATCTTTACTGCCACCGAATTGTTCATCAATCAGTTGGCAGGCCTCAGCGGAAGTCGAATCTGAGCGAAGTCGGGCGATGATATGTTTTATCGCCCAGCGTTCATTGTCATTCGTCGAAACTATCAGCCTGAGTTCAAGATCTTTTATTCGTGCCCGGTTGGCATCGCAACGCTTAATAATCATAGACAGCCCCTATACCAGCGAGTGTGAATCGCGCTATATGGATTACTGTTACGGCAGGTAGCTGGATTGAAATTCAGTCAATGACCCGGTTTCTGTGAATCGATCCATCGATTAATAAATGCGTCTGTGTGAAGGTTCGTGGAGTTAATGTTAAGAACTGATGTGAGTAGAGATGTGGCGTTGAACGTCTTTGGTTCTAAATATTAGAAAAACCGCTAAAACGGTTAAATTGTCGATTCAAGCCTAAGAGGAGCGTCAAATTCTTCCTAAATATGGTGTGACAGAGCGGTTAATCCTATCTCCTTGGCAATGCCACAGTATCAAATTGTTCTCCACCGCGCCGATATCAGTTTTAAGTTTGGCGACAGTCGGCGAAAGCGGTGCATACACAATCAAAACATCATGTTGGGTTCGGCAGCTGTCTTGCCCTGTTAGCGGTACTTTCTGCCTGCGCGGATGATTCTAGCGTACCGGACACCATGCAAAGCGTCGATGCGAATGAGACAGCACTGGGCTCAGAGTCACCAGAACTCGGTGCTGCCACCGCAGCGGAAGGTTCCTCGATCGAAGAGTCTACGGAGATTGTTGAACCAGGAACGGTGGATGAAGTAGACGCGACGAATACCACACCAGGTGCTGAGGAGCCGGGTGATGCGGAACTACCGATGCCACAACCCGCGACAGAGCCTCCGGTGAACTCACAGCAATTCTGCGCGCTAGGGGCGTTAGATGCCCAATCCAGAGTTATTCCAAAAATTGCTAAGCCTGAACTGTTGGCGCCCTATCTTGATCCGGCGTTTGGCAGCCGAGTAATACGCATCACTGGCAATGATTATGGCGCTGTGAGCAAACCTGTGTACAGCACTATGCAAGCCTGGAATGCAGATGAAAGTTTGCTGCTGTTGTACAACACGGGCATCAATGGTGCCGAGCACGTGTTGCATGATGGACAGACCTATGAATTTAGACAGAAGCTCGATATTGCCCCGGTGGATATCGAGGAAATTTTCTGGAGCCACTCGGAACCGGATGTTCTGTTTTATGTGAGCAGTAGATCCGCATACTACGCTCAGTTAATAAAGTACTCGATCTCAACAGACGAAAAGGAGTCGTTACACGATTTTTCTAATTATTGTGGTTCAGATTTGCCAACCAATGGTGGTGATGTCCAAATGCAATCACTCGACGATGACCTGTTTGGATTTAGGTGCCGAGATGGTGATGGTCACTACAATATGCTGTCTTATCGCGTCAGTACTGACGAGGTGACCATTTCACCATTGGGAGGCGGGACAGGATGGTCAGAATGGAGCGCACCCATACCCGCGCCTAGCGGCGACAGGTTCTGGTTTCAAGGGACAACCCTTGCCATGGACCTATTCACTATGGAACAGATCCTGGATATGAGTAACTTCTATGAGCATTCGAATGTGGGTCGTACAGCCGACGGAGATGATGCGCTGTATCAAACGAGTTTCAGCCCCAGTCCCAATGGTTGTGATGGAGATGATTGGCACGGGGTCGGACATTTAGTGGAACATAATCTGGAATCTGGAAAATGCCGATCTATTATTAGTCAAGCCCAAGGATATCCGTATACAACGAGTAGCACACATGTGTCGGCTCAAGCGTATTTGGCACCATCTCTGGTGACAGTGTCGAGTATCGGCTCCGATGAACAGTTGACCTATTTTGACAATGACACACTGGCTCCAGCTTTGTTGTCGGAAGTGTACTTAGCGGACACGAGTAAAGTTACCAACCATGTATGTCGGCTTGCGCATCACAGATCCTTCGGAAAACGCGCTGTTAATGGCGGCTATGCTCCGTATTTCGGTGAACCACATGCGACGATCAGTCCAACAGGCACACGCATCATTTTTGGTTCTGATTGGTACGATTCGGGTTCTGTGGATAGTTATGTAATTGAACTTCCTGGTTATCAGCGACCATAGTCGTTCTGATGTTTCAGTGCTAGTGGGTGATGGCATAAATTACGTAGTTGATACCAAAACGGTAGCCCAACGAAGTCATCTCCAGTGGATAGCCAGGGTCATCGGCGTGCTCCCAAGAATCGCCCATGTCCATGTTGAAATTGATGGCTACTATCCATCGACCATTACCATCTTTGATGCCGCGCCAACGTGGCGGGCTATAGGGCATGCGAACCGAGACATTGCCCTGACCATCATTTGCCATGATGTGTCGTCGACCAGGAATTTGAGTGCGCTGATCCAGCTCATAGAGAACATCCATGACGGCGTCATCAGATGGAATGTCGACAATGGCTGCTTCGGGTAAGGCACGGAATATAACCCCGGTGAAGGTTTCCCAATCATAGGGGCCATGCAAATCATCCGCTAGTAAAAACCCACCTCGGCGCAGGTATTCTCCCAATTGTTCCACTTGAGTATCTGAAATTTGCCAACGCCCAACTTGTTGTGCAAACAACCACGGATGATCAAAGAGTGCGTCGTCGCCAAGTTCAATATGGACACTGTCAGGTGCCACATCAACCACTGTGTAGCGTTGCAATCCGTTGATAAAATGATGTTCTGCCTCCGGCCAATCAATCCGCCACCAGGGACGCCCTGGCCCCCATCCATGAGAAGCGTTTGTATCGAACACTAAACGGGCGATGTGAAATTCGTTTTTTGGCCCATCTGGCAGAGGATGATTCACAGCATCCGGGTGACGTGGGCGAGGCTGAGAGAGTAATTCTGGCGTGCCGGATACATCATTAGCTAAGACCTCTTCCAGGCCGAAACAGAACATACTGAAAACCGTTAACAACAAACTGATCGTCAGGTGAAAAAAAGGACCTCCAGCATTGATCTGCTGTACTCGATGCTGTATGTGAATCGATGGAGACATTAGCAGCGACGCTGTGGGTTTGTAAGGCTTGGGACCAGTTAGGCTACTAGACTCGCCGGCGGCCGTCCAGCCGCTGATTTTGACACACGTCTTGAAGAGCGCTTGGTGGTTTTTCGGGGTGCAGAATCAGATTTTAGGCTGACTGTGTAAAGGATTGTCCTGTCGCATCTAACGACTTTGGGTCAACTTGCCCCGTCCGTAATTATTACAATTGAAATTATTTATATTTTTCGGTTATTGTTTAGAAAGTGTCAGGTACATTGGTGGGTACTGAGTAGTCCATATGAGTTGACGAGTGCTTACCCGCTACTTACTTTAACCGAAGTGCTTGGCATGGGCTTTTCCGAACAAACCTGAGAAATTCAATGTGGAAGTGAGAATCAATCATGGCTTATGAACTGAATATCAACGGCAAAGCAGTGTCGGTAGATGTCGACGCTGATACACCCCTACTATGGGTTGTTCGTGATTCGTTGAACATGACCGGAACGAAATTTGGTTGCGGTGTGGCTTCTTGTGGTGCCTGCACCATGCACATTGATGGGCAAGCGGTTCGGACCTGTGTGCTGCCTGTTTCGGCCGTGGTCGGAAAAGAGATTAATACGATTGAGAGTTTGTCTCCTGATAATTCTCATCCGGTTCAACAGGCATGGATAGAGGAAGAAGTGCCGCAATGCGGTTATTGTCAGCCAGGTATGATCATGGCGGCTACGGCGTTACTCAATCAAAACAAAACGCCTTCTGATGATGATATCGATGCAGCGATGACTAATATCTGTCGTTGCGGTACTTACAATCGAGTTCGCAAAGGAATTCATCGGGCGGTCAAGCTCATGGCTTCGGGGGACAGCAGCAATGGATAGTAAATTGGATAATGAACTGCAGAAAAGCGCTTCAAGGAATGCGCAAGTTACCGATACGGTGGAAAGTTTTAATTCTTCTCGTCGTAGCTTTCTAAAGTTAGGCGCTGGTGTTGCCGGAGTTCTGGCTGTTGGGATGTCAGTACCAATGTTCAATAGCCGAGCGATCGCAAACGAGTCGCAGTCGGGTTCAAATATCATTGATATTTGGTTGACGATTGACAAAAATGATGTGGTAACCATCGCCATTGCAAATTCTGAAATGGGTCAGGGGGTGTACACGTCGTTGGCGATGTTAGTGGCAGAAGAATTAGAAGTGGACTGGAATTCCGTGCAAGCCGCCGCCGCACCGGCTGCTCCTGAATATAAGAATCTAATGTTTGGCATGCAAGCAACCGGTGGTAGCACCAGTATTCGGTGGGCTTTTGATCCGTTGCGTACAGTGGGTGCCGCGGCCCGCCAAATGTTAGTGCAAGCTGCGGCTGACCAATGGGGTGTGGCACCGACGGAATGTACCGCTGCCAATGCCACTGTGTCGCATTCTGCCAGCGGTCGCTCATTGCGCTATGGCGAGCTGGTGGAGGCAGCCGCTCAGTTGGTAGCCCCTAGTGATGTGACGTTAAAAACACCGGACCAATGGCGCCTACTGGGCACTCCAGCCAAACGTTTGGATACACCAGCAAAGGTCAACGGGTCAGCTGTATTTGGTATTGATGTTCAGGTGCCCAACATGCTGACTGCAACTGTCGCGGCCTGTCCTACCTTTGGAGGCAAGCTCAGTGCCGTTGATGATTCCAAAGCAATGGCCATTCGAGGTGTTCAGAAAGTTCTACCCTTAGAAGATGCTGTCGTAGTGGTCGCTGATTCTTATTGGTCCGCCAAGAAGGGTTTAGCCGCACTTAAGCCACAGTGGGATTATGGCAGCAATGCTGGTCGCGATACCGAGTCGTACCGGAATGATCTTAAGGTCGCCTTGGGTGAGGAGGCTCCCGTTGCGCACGATCAAGGTGACGCACTCGCCGTTCTAGCAGAGTCTAAGTCAATAATACAAGCTATGTATGAAGTGCCTCATTTGGCGCACGCCACCATGGAACCGATGAATGCCACGGTGAGTATTGGCACTGACAGCGCAGAAATTTGGGCACCCACTCAAGGCCCAGGTATTGTGCAGCAGGTCGCAGCGGGAATTCTCCAGCTGCCGATGGAGGCCATCACGGTTCATACCACATTCCTGGGCGGCGGCTTTGGTCGCAAGTTTGAGATGGATTTCATCGTGCAAGCCTTGCTCACGGCTAAGCTAACGGGAAGCCCGGTTAAATTAATATGGTCGCGTGAGGAAGATACGCAACACGACTTTTATCGGCCTGCCAGTATGAGTGAATTCCAGGCCGTTCTAGGGGAGGACGGTTATCCGGTTGTCTGGCATAACAGAATTGCGTGTCCCTCCATCATGACACGTGTGTTTCCAAACCTGGTGCAAAACGGAATAGATCCGCAATCGGTCGAAGGCGCTCACGAGCTGCCCTATAACATTGAAAATCAGCGAATCGAATATCAGATCGTTGATACCGGGGTGCCGGTAGGGTTTTGGCGGGCTGTGGGTAACAGTCAGAATGCTTGGTTTGTTCAATCGTTTGTTGACGAACTAGCCGCCGCGGCTGGTATTGATCCTTATGAGTATCAACAAAAACTACTTGCTGGACAGGATCGACACCTTGCGGTGTTAAAAAACGCGGTAACATTGGCCAATTGGTCGAGCCGATCATCGGACAAGCCGATGGGTTTGTCGGTTCATCATTCATTCGGCTCGTACTGTGCGATGGTGGTCGAACTTGATCCTGACGTAAGCACTCGTTTAAAAATTCGACGTATCAGTGCTGCGATCGATTGCGGCCAGGCGTTAAACCCCGATACCGTCGTTGCGCAAATTGAAAGCTCCATTGTGTATGGATTGACCGCTGCATTTTACGGTGATATTGAAATTGAGAATGGCGCGGTGATACAGAGTAACTTTCCAAACTACCCGATGTTGACGTTGGCACAAATGCCAGTCATCGATGTAGAAATTGTAAACAGTGGAGAAGCTGTTGGAGGTATAGGTGAGCCTGGTCTACCACCGCTGGCACCAGCATTAACGAATGCTATCTTTGCAGCCACTGGGGAACGAGTCAGGCGGTTACCACTGGTAAAGTCTGGGTATAAGGTTTGATCATCACAGTGCAATGGATTGTTCGGAAAGCTTAATATCCAGCTGCAAGCTACCTTCGTTGATCATCCAGCGCCTTAATGTATAGTCACGAATTCCGCGGCTATGCATAGGATCTGCGTCAGCTATGGCTCTTGCGGCCTCTAACGATTCCGCTCGATAAACGATCATGCCAACACCTTCCATCAACTCGCCGGTTAAATCCGATAACGGTCCCGCGAAAGCCAAAGTGCCTGCTTTTTCCTGCTCCGTTTGAAAGGCAAGATGATCAGGCAACGCTTGTTGCAACTCTTGAGCTGGCTTGATCGGGGTGCTCACAGCAACATAGAGCTCTAATGCCAAAGAGCCACGTTGTATTGCGGCAGATTTGTAGTCGTTCCAGTCGGGCATAGTGCATCCAAAAAAATCGATATTATTTGACAAAATACCAAATAATCGTCAAAACTGTCGAACTCTATTGAACTTTCAAGGGTTTTCGGATCGATGAGATTTATTGTGGGACGAGTGCCAGATCAGGTGGGTGCGACTAATCATGTGTTTTCGGTGGATGGTGATAAGGCGTTTGATCTGACTGCCCAGGACTCTGAGATTGGATCAGATTTGATGCCGCTTATTGGGAGCGCTGATGCTGGAAAATGGGTCCAATCTCTACAATCGGGCGCGTCTTCGGTGCCGGTGAGCAGCGTAACGCCGGCGTTGCCGGTGGCTCAGCCCGGTAAGTGTGTCTGTCTCGGTCTTAATTACATTGATCATATTAAAGAGGGGGGGTACGACGTTCCGGAATACCCTGCACTTTTTATGCGTGGTTTGAATTCCTTAATGCCTGCTGAGGCACCAATGGTGCGACCCAGTTGCTCTGAACAGTTAGATTACGAAGTGGAGCTAATGGTGATTGTTGGCCAGCGTGGAAAACACATCAAAGAATCTGAGGCGTTAAAGCACATCTTCGCGTACACGCTATTTAACGATGGTTCGGTGCGCAACTATCAACGCAAAACCCATCAGTGGACGCCTGGTAAAAACTTTGATTCCACTGGTGCTATCGGGCCGGTATCGGTGACACCGGATGAATTGCCCGAAGGAGCTAGTGGATTAAAGATCGAATCTCGGGTGGGAGATGAGATATTGCAGTCGGCAAATACCTCGGAAATGTTATGGCCTGTAGCAAAGACATTGGCCTTGATTTCAGAATACGCCACGTTAGAGCCGGGAGATTACATTGCGATGGGCACGCCTCCGGGTGTGGGCCATGCGCGAACGCCTCAGCGCTGGTTACGGCCGGGTGAAACGATTGATGTTGAAATCGAAGGGATCGGAATTTGTTCTAGTCCGATCGTGGCCGAAGAAGATTTGCCAGTAGGAGCATAGAGTCGATGAATGGTTTAACTGGAGCGGAGCTCGAAGTTGCTCGTGCACAAGCCCAAGAAGCTTATCGATCGCTCAGGACAAGAAAACCCACACTGGATGCTGATTCGATAGACGTCATACTGAGTGGCGCCCGTTCTCACTATGCCTGGACAGATAAGCCTGTTCCGACCGAGCTGTTGAAAGAGCTCTACGACATCACTGCATCAGGTGCGACTAGTATGAACACATGCCCAGCGCGTTTTGTGTTTGTCACAAGTACGGAAGGCAAAGCGCGATTGGCCAAAGCTTTAAAGGAAAAAAATGTTAACAAGATGCTGTACGCGCCGGTAACTACGATCATTGCCTATGATCTGGAATTTTGGCAGCACTTACCATACTTATTTCCTCACGAAGATCGGCGTGGTGTGTTTAAAGGCAAGGAACAGCATATCGAAACTACGGCATTTAGAAATTCTACGTTGCAAGGTGCTTATTTTATGCTGGCGGCCCGAGCACTGGGGTTAGATGTAGGCGCAATGTCGGGTTTTTCTAACGACATTGTCGATAAGGAATTTTTTAGTGATCGCCCTTGGCGATCCAACTTTCTATGTAATCTTGGCTATGCTGATGAGTCAGCCTTGTTCCAAAAATTACCTAGATTTGCATTTGATGATGTGTGTTCGTTTCTGTAGGCGATTCAATGGCGATCAAACAAAAAACTTCCGTAATGTTGAATGTATCAGGTGATTGTCCTTCGCATTCATTATCAAACATCTCCGTAAGGGATATAACATTTGCAATAGATGAGCCCAACGAAAGAGGAGGGACCAATACTGGGCCCACCCCTACTGATACGGCTATTGCGGCTTTGGTGGGGTGCACCAACGTAATCGGGCATAAATGTGCGAAAAAACTAGGTATTGAGCTGGGGCATTTGTCGATTGATGCCAAGTGTGAGTTTGATCGTCGTGGGGTGATGCTCCATGAAGATATAGATGTACCGTTTAAGAAGATCGTGTTAACTGTGAAGACCAGCGGTACGGCAACTCAAGCTGAATTGGATCGGGTAGCCGCTGAAGTTAATAATTATTGTCCCTTGTCTAAATTGTTTCGGCAGGCGGGCACTCAAATAGAAGAGTATTGGCAACCGGCTTAACGGTTGTTTTATCGAGAGGAGAAACCAATGAAAGTACGCAATTATAGTTGTGCGGTCGCTCTGGCAGTGTCAGTGCTAGCGCCATTGCCCGCGTCTGCTGCCGAAACGATCAAAGCTGTGGTTATTGATGGTTACCCGGCTAAGGCAATGTGGGTTCAGGAATTTACCAACTTCTTCATTCCAGAGGTAGATAAGCGGCTTGCTGAGGCAGGCAATTATAAAATGGAATGGCAAGAAAGCTATGGTGGCTCCATTGTGAAACCCAAGGGGGTGTTGGAAGGCGTTAAATTAGGGTTGGGTGATATCGGCATTGTGACCACTATATTTCATTCATCCAAACTTCCCAGCCAAGCCTTGGCCGCCGTCACACCGTTTGTTGCCGCAGATGCTGAGGTGGTAGCAAAAGCAGTAGATGAAATAGCAAAAGAATTTCCTACGATGCAAAAGGAATTTGAAAAACAAAACCAGGTGTACTTAGCAACAGGCGTTGTGCTGGATACCTATCAGGTGTTTAGTAGTAAAGAGGTGAGCTCACTACAGGATATCCAAGGGAGCAAAGTTGCGGGTGCTGGAATGAACATGCGGTATTTGGAAGGAATCGAAGGGGCTGCAGGTGTAAGAGGGGGCCTGACTGATTTCTACAGCATGCTGCAGACGGGTATGGTTGATCAAGCCATGCTTTGGCCAGAAGCTGCCAAGACGTTTAAGATTGCTGAAGTAGCTCCGTTCATGCTTAAGGCTGACTTGGGAGCGGTAAATTCTAAAACAGTGACCGTCAATGCGGATTTTTGGAAAAAACTTCCCGATGAAGTTAAGGCCGTACTACAGGAAGTGGCGGTAGCCTACCGCGATCATGTTGCACAAACTGCAATGGGCCGAGCCGCTGAAAGTCGCGAAGCCTATGAAGCAGCAGGTGGAAAGATAGTAGAAGTATCTGCCGAGGATCGAGCCGCTTGGGCCAACTCAATGCCTAATATTGCCGTGGAGTGGGCGAAGAATCTGGATGATGCCGGAGAGCCAGGCTCGGACATGCTCAAAGCCTATATGAGTAAGCTATCCGAAGCTGGATTTGCTCCTACTCGTGATTGGGCAGCAGACCTGTAACGGTCCAAGAATGAGAGTCGTCAGGGCCGCGTGCTCTGACGACTTTAAACTCAATTCATGAAAGCCCTACTATCACGCTTACTTCGTGTCGCTAATACCGTGGCAATGGGTGCTAATGCAATCGGTACTTTGGTTGTTCTAGCGCTAGTTGCCGTCGTAAATTACGATGTGGTTGCCCGTGGCGTTTTCCACAAACCCTTTATGGGCGGCGTGGAAGTCGTGCAATTTTCGATGGTTCTGATTGTGTTCTTGCAGTTGCCAGATGTTGTGCGTGTGGATCGTTTGACCCGGTCGGATGGTTTTTTAACAATCGCTGGAAATCGGTGGCCAGGTTTTTCTGATGCATTAAGTCGTCTGATTAACTTAGTGTCTTGCATCTTCATGGTCTTGGTCGCAGTAGCCATTTGGCCAGAGTTTGTTGACATGTTTGAAACTCGGGATTTTTTTGGGGTACCTGGCGTATTCACCGCACCGTGGTGGCCGATCAAGCTGGTTATTTTTTTAAGCGCCACATTGTGTGCTTTTTTGTTTGGTTTAAAAGTGCTTTTGGGTAAACATGTAGATGGCACGAAGCCGACATCGATAACTGAAAGGGTTTCTTAAGTGACCCCCGTTGAAATTGGGCTTCTGTCAGTTCTTGCTATCGTAGTACTGATATATCTTGGTGTTTACATCCCTATCGCATTAGGAGTGGTGTCGTTTGTGTCGATCTGGCTCATGCGGGACAATTTCGATCTGGCGATGAACCTGTTAAAAATTGCCCTCAGTGACAGCGTGATGGAATATACCTTTGCCACCGTGCCACTATTTACCTTTATGGGGTTGGTGGTGTCAAAGGCGGGTTTAGGCAGCGACATTTACGATGTAATGAATGCTGGCTTCAGAAGAATAAAGGGCGGCATTGGTATGGCAACCGTGGGCGCCAATGCGGTGTTTGCGGCTGTCACAGGATCCTCCATAGCGTCAGCCTCAGTATTCTCAACCGTCGCCGTGCCACAAATGTTGCGACATGAATATAACCCACGCTTTGCCGTTGGAGTTGTCGCAGGCTCATCGGTGTTGGGAATGATTATTCCGCCATCGGCGATGTTGATTATTTATTCGTTTGTCGCTGAGCAATCGGTAGGGGACATGTTTTTAGCCGGTATCGTACCCGGTATATTATTGGCCATTGCCTACATAAGCGCTATTGTATTCTTTGGAAAATTTTTCCCGAAGTTTATTGGTGGTAGGCCCGCCACCGACTACGACCCTATGCCTATGAGGGAAGTTCTTTCGAAAACTCTGCCGTTGGTGTTGTTGATTGTGGTGGTGCTCGGTGGCATATACACAGGCTGGTTGTCTCCTGTGGAGGCTGGTGCCGCGGGCGCAACTGTGGGGTTATTGATTGCCCTAGTTCGACGTCGAATGACATTGAAGTCATTTTGGGAAGCGTTGATTGAGACCGGGCACATCACCGCTGCCATTCTATTTCTTATAACGGCGGCCTCCATTTATAGTCGTATGTTGGGGTTGGCTGGTTTACCGAATGAACTGAGTGAAATTATTGCCCGCAATCAGCTTACGTTTGTTGGTGTTATGACAATATATGTATTGCTCATGCTATTTTTAGGCACTTTACTCGACACCGCCTCAATCATATTGATAGTAGTGCCTTTGTTTTTGCCTCTTATTGAGCCGATGGGTCTGAGTCTGGTTTGGTTCGGCATTGTCACGGTCGTTGGCGCTGAAATAGGGTTGTTAACGCCACCTTTGGGTATTAGTTGTTTCGTTATTAAATCGACACTCAATGACGATAGAATCAAGCTTAAAGATGTTTTTCTTGGCGCGCTCCCATTTGCGTTTGTCATGTTGCTGGTGCTGCTTTTGTTAATCAAATACCCCGCACTAAGTACTGCGATATTGAATTAATTTAGAGAAACCAAGATGCGCGATGTCACCAAAGAAAATATCACAGCCACTTTTTTAGACTATTTTGGTGCAGAGACCGACCCTCGTTTGCGCGAAATAATGGAAAGTCTGGCGAATCATTTACACAACTTTGCTCTTGATACCAAGTTGACTCATCAAGAGTGGCAAGTCGGTTTGGATATACTTCGAAGAGCTGGCCAAATAACCACGCCGGAGCGCGACGAGTTCGTTCTACTCTCAGATGTGCTGGGGCTCTCTTCGTTGGTGGATATGATCAACTCGTCCGAAAAGGGTACAAACTCGAGTGTGTTAGGGCCATTTCATATATCCAATGCTCCGCCTATGGAAATGGGCAGTGATTTACGTGGTGCGACTGAAGGCGAATTAGTGCTTGTGGAGGGCTCGGTGACTGATCCTAGCGGTAACCCAATAGCAGGCGCCACTTTGGATATTTGGCAGACAGCACCCAATGGATTGTACTCGTCTCAGGACCCAGACCAGGATATGTATAACTTTCATGCCTTGTTTACCACAGGGGTAGATGGGCGTTACGGATTTACTACAGTACGGCCGGTCAGTTACACCGTTCCGACGGACGGTCCGGTTGGTGATTTGCTCAAATCCACAGGTCGACACCCATGGCGACCCTCACATTTGCATTACATAATCAAGGCGGAAGGCTATAAAACTCTGGTGACAGAGGTGTTCCCAGATGATGATCCTTATTTAGATCAAGATACAGTGTTTGGTGTTCGGGAAGATCTGGTTATGTCATACAAGCCCCAAAAAGCCGCATCGTTTCCTGGCAGCGGCTACGCTCTGTCAGGCAAGGTCGATGAGGATTTTTCGCGAGTAGATTTTGATTTGATTTTATGTGCGGAGTAGTGCCTGGCTACGATGCATGATTGGCCAATGATACATTCAACTGATCGGATAAAAATTCGCCCGTAGTTGTGTAGTGTTTCAGTAAATAGTTAGATGCTTGGTCGGCATCACGCTTTACCACAGCCTCTAGTATGTTTTTGTGTTCTCTAGCGACATTACGTTTGGAGTAGTGCACTGACTTACCAGCTAGGAAACGATAGCGGATGTTCAGGTCATAAAGCTGACTGCAAAATTTAAGCAGAATAGGTGACCCACAGGCATCGATCAAAGCACGATGAAAGATCTGATGCTGTTGTTCAAACAAATCAGTATCTTTTCTCGAAATTTGCGTTAATCGGTGATGTTCCAGCACCAGTTTCTCCTCCCAAAAGCTATCGCCATTTTGTACGCTGTTTCTTAGCGCGATATCCTCCAGTCGACAGCGCAATTCAAGAATTTCTTGGAAATGAGAAAGGCTAGCCGTAGCGGCACGAAAGCCTCTTTGATCTATTCGTTCGACGAGTTGATCGGAGGTGAGTAGACTCAAGGCTTCCCGTATAGGTGATGTGCCAGTGTCGAGCAGAATTTTCAGTGATTCAACTTTGAGTTTTTCTCCTGGCGCTATCGTGCCTCTTATAATTCTGTGACGGAGCTCTTCATAAACTCTTTGGGTAGCCGAAACAGATTGGGGCTTTGGCTCCGAAGCGAACTCTGATTCTGATGGTGATCGGGTGGTAGTCATTGGTTGGGCGCAAAGTCAAACAGGGGTGGTTTGATCGAACATAGAGTGTTACTTTGTATCTGCTCGTTCGTTGCTGACAAGATCAATGGTCCGTTGTAACTGTAAATGACTGTTGGCATGCCCCAATATATCGTTTTCTCAGAGGGAAAGGAAATAATAGGTCGTTTGTAGCGAATAGTCTCAGAATGGGTGTGCTCGACCAAGAGTTTTCATCTCTATTTGGGTGTTCTTATAAAACTCAAGGTGTATATCATGATTCATGTCATTGCTATTATAACTACGGCGCCTGGGAAACGTTCCGAAGTATTGGAAGCCTTTGCCAAGTTGGTACCGCTGGTGCATGCCGAGGTCGGTTGCGTTGAATACCAACCCGTGATCGATGCTAAAAACGCCAGCTCAATTCAGACTCCGCTTGGCGAGGATAGCTATATCGTGGTGGAAAAATGGGCCTCAATGGATGATCTAAACGCGCATTCAGCCTCGCCTCACATGCAGGAGTTTGGTCGATCCTTTGGTCATCTGATTGCAGACAGAACCATCCATGTATTGCAAGGTTCGATGAGTATCGAATAAAAGGGTTTGAATTCGCTCATGGAGCTTTAGAGCAATCATTTAAGCTAGCGAGTCACCATGGTTCAGTTGCTCAGAGCATCTTGTATGGCATAGTAGGCAGGCTTTGCCTGATAAGCTCGGTCGAAGGGTAGTGGATCGAAGATGGTTCTAAACGAATACTGATCGGTAAACCCCCACATCTGAATGGCTTTGCAGCGAGTTTGGTTTAAGCAAATGTCGACAATTCTTCGATACGCGTCTGCTTGTTCGGTTGATGTTGCACCATCGGCTACTGATATGTCCAACTCTGTAATATAAATATCCAGATCGCGAGAGGCGATGCTGGCGAAGGTCGTTTGCAGTTCGTCATACTGATCAAAGCTTGAAAACAAGTGAAGCTGAAAGCCAATGCCATCCAGAGGAACTTCTCTTTGCTGCAAACGATCAATCAGTGCAATCAATCCGTTGGCTTTGGCGCCGCTCGCGATATCAAATTCATTTATTAGCAGTGTGGCATTTGGAGCGCTTAAGCGAGCTTGACGTAGCGCGACATCGATATAGCGCTCGCCCATGGCTTCGAACCATACTGAGTCTCGAAGGGTTCCATCATCAGCCATAGGTTCGTTAACGACGTCCCAGACTGATGCTGCTTGCGCATAACGCATCAGCATTCGGTCAATATACTCACGCATAACGATCTCTCGATCCGCTGCAGGAGTATCTTCGACCCATTGCGGTACTTGTCGATACCAAACCAAGGGGTGACCGTGCACGTCGATGTTATGCAGTTGTGCGAAACGCACTAGGTTGTCCGATGCAGCAAATTGAAATCGGCCAGGTAAAGGGTTGATGTAATCCATTTTCATCGAGTTTTCTGGAGTGACTATGTCGAATTCGGATGCAGCAATGTCGGCATAGATGGCGCCATCGGGCTGATGATAAAACGACTGTAGCGAAGCGAAGCCGAATTTGATGCCTCGATTTGCACTCAACTGACGCAGTCGGGCTCCAGTGCGTTCAAACTCTATGTTGTCCAGAACTGTCACAGAAACGGTCTCGGTGCTAGTAAGGCTCGTGTCAACTGAATCTCGAATTACGACATCAATGCTGAATTCTCCAGCGGTAACAGGAGTAAACTTAAGCGCAAAAATTTCTTCAAAACGCGGATCTTGATTAATGCTCGCACCTGCAGGTAAGTCGGGAATCTCAACGGTGGGAACCGAGCCATTGAGGTCTACGCCCTTCAACCGTATCACTACCGGATCATTGACCCTGGCGGTGTATTCGAACATTTCGTCAAGCATTGGAGCAACATTCGGAATCGACGAGGGATCATCCGGTAGTGTTGTTCTGATGAGAATCGAATTAGATGATCGATATTGATCGTTCTCGGGGTCTATTGCTACGACAGTGAATTCACGAACACCAACATCCATTTGTAGTGGTTGCCATGTGAACGTCTTGGAACCATCAAAATTATCAGTGAACGTTGCGCCTTGTGGAAGTTCTTGAGGAAACATACCCGGCAATCCCCCTTCAGGGTCCTGCGGCAGATAAACGATTTCGACAATATCGCCAGCCAGCACATCAAGGTTTGTCAGACCTTCGAAAAAAGGGGGTTGATTGCTACTAGGGTCGATACTGTCTGGAATTTGCAGAACGGGCTCTGGCACTCCAGCTTCAAAGTCAGCATCAGTCAGCTCAACCTCCATTTCTTCCGGTAGTCGAGCCCCTGGCTCTCGGCGAACTTCAAAATCCTGGGCTGTGTTGAATTCAGGATTCTCAGCGATGGGCTCATCATCGGTGCCAGGAGCTGCGGTTAACGGTGGCTGAGGCAACGTGGACAACGTGCCATCGCCACCATCTGAACTACCGCCATCCGTAGAAGGGTCACCCCCGTCGTCGCCGCCACCACAGCCAGCGGTCAACAAGCATGCTGATAACGCTAGGCCTGTTAGTGAAAGTGATCGATCATGGCTAGTGGAGAGGAGTTTCATTTGGATTTTAGATGTCCTTCGTGGATACTCTAATGATACTCAACCGGCTGGCTTTCGAACATGAACGGCACATCAGATTTTGTTAAATAATCTTAATTGCGACGTACCGGTAACAAACGTTCGGTATTAGGCTATTGTCGACAGCCAAGATTGGCGATATGGATACGGTGTGCTTCCTGTTGTGGATACAAATTGGTGCTTACCGACCGACGTGGCGAATAGTCGCCACGACCCAGCAGAGGTGCACATACTAAGAGCTGTGTCTGTACAGGCACCTGGGCGTTGGGAGGAATCGCTTAGGTTTGCTCAGAGTGCACAAACTCTGGCCGACACACCCGGCTCTGGTGGGTTGCCCACTGCCTTTGTTGCCTATGCCGATATCGTGGACACACACTTTTATTCTCGCCTGGATGTTTTGACAGGCTTTAGTCGTTTCCGGGGCATTAGTTATCAATTACCCACATGTGTTGAGCTGCCTCAGCTATTGGCTTGTGTGAAAAGACTGGGCGAAGTTGACGTTCTTTTAGAGCTTGTTTTAGAAGACCGATGGTTCGATTGTGCTTCCACACTCATGGCATTACGCTCTAAGGGGCCCATCGTATTGCAGCTCGATGCTACCCAGCTGGATGTTGATGGAGGGCACTGCGAAAATGATGAGTTTACTGCGTTATGGTCTGAGCATTTTGCGTTGCAGCGCGCGCTATCTGGCAATGCCCGGTATGTGCTGAAAATGTGCGGGGATTGGAGCAAGCATGCGCTTATACAGGGGCTAGAAATTCAGACATTCTTGCAACAACTAATTAACATATGGGGTGTGGATCGAATTGTTTTTGGCGGTGAGCCCGTTTCAAAAGCGGCACAAAATAATCTGCCAGCAATATGGAACTTTTTTCAGACGGCCGCGTTGTCATTGTCTGCCTCTGAGCGAGATCGGCTGTTTAGAAGTAATGCGGTGAATATTTACCGTCTCTGAGCATGAATCTGACCAAGATTGGGACCCAAGGTGGGTTAACTCACTTCTCTACTGTGTACCATAGGCCATGGACAGATCGCATCGTGGTTGGATTAGCGTGAGGGTCATATTTCTGTGTTAGAGCCCAACATAGAATGCAATGCGTGCGGAAAATGGATTTCGAGCGAGTTTCGTTATTGCGGTTATTGTGGTCATGAGGTTCACGCAAGTGATTCACCCACTACTCCGGGTTTAGCTGAACGGCGACAATTGACGGTACTGTTTTGCGATCTTTGTAGTTCTATGGTGTTGACGCAAATCCTCGATCCCGAAGATATGCGACTGTTAATCAAACGCTATCAAAACCTTTGTCAGCGCATCTGTGAAGAACATTCCGGATATGTATCAAGATACATTGGTGATGGAATTTTGGTGTTCTTCGGATATCCGAATTCTTTGGAGGATGCTGCTGAACGCGCTGCAGCGGCAGCCTTAGATGTCGTGTCGGTATTTCGCCAACTTGAACTTCACCGAGAACTTGGCTTGCGTGAACCCTTGAGACTGCGCATTGGAATCGCTACCGGAGAGGTGGTTATCGGTGATGAGGTTGGTGAAGGTGCCTCACGCCAGCATATTGCGGTAGGGCTGGCGCCCAATTTGGCTGCTCGTCTACAGGAACTGGCAGAACCAAACAGCGTGCTGATCTCAGATGATACTTACGAGTTAATCGGCCGCAGTTTCGAATGTGAAGACAAAGGCGTCCAAAATATAAAAAATGTGTTGACTCCGGTTCGGTGCTGGGAGGTTAAAAACAGAAATCAAGAACTCGATCGGTATGAGAGCCGTAGGCGTGGTGGAGAATCTGAGTTTATAGGTCGTAAAACAGAATTCGAGGCGCTGGTTGCTGTGTGGAACGAAGTACTAGCAGGTGGAAACCGGAGTCTTATCATCAGTGGTTCTGCGGGTATTGGAAAATCCCGTTTGGTGCGTGAGCTGCTCAAAATTATCATTTCTCCCTATCAGTATTTGGTTTTTCAGTGCGTGGCTTCAAGGCAGAACACCGTGTTGCATCCTTTTGCTGCCGTTTCGGAAGTGTATTTGGGCGAGTCAGGTTACTTGCAGACCAAAAAGTCTCTCAGCTTAAATCCGGTTGCACAGCAATCTAGTTCTGGTGTAACCAGTGACGGTGAACGCCAACAATACCAAATACCGCTGTTTTGGGATGGAGTACAGGAAAGTACAGAACCAGAACTTGCCAGCCACAGCATTGAGCATGTGTTTACACAAATAATCGCTCGAATTTCAGATAAACCCACTGTGATTGTTGTGGAGGATATCCAGTGGATAGATAACACTTCGCTTGAGGTCATTCGCTTGTTAATCGAAAGTGACTCTCCGGTACTTACCTGTTTAACGACTCGCGAAACGGAAGAAGACAAGCTGCTAAATTCCTCCACGCCTCTGAAACTCAAACTCGAAGAACTAACAGAGCTGGAGGCGCAGCAGTTTGTCAATTCACTGGTGTCCAACCAATCTCTTCCTAACGCTGTAAAACAGGAAATTGTTGATCGTTCGGGAGGTACGCCATTGTTCATGGAAGAAATGACCAAAGCGGCGTTGGTTCAAGCCAAGAACAAAGCTCCATTAGATGGTTCTGCAAACAACATAGTCATACCCTTGGATATCAAAGATGCATTGTTTACTCGGTTAGGTGATGATCAGTTGACTCGAAGCGTGGTGCAATATGCATCTGTGATTGGTTCGGTATTTACGCTGCCGTATCTAAAAAGAATTCTTCCTGAATTTGTAGGTAATGTAGAAACCAGACTGAATACACTGGTTGAACAGAACATACTCCATCAAGGCCCTGATCAGACAAGCTATGTTTTTACCCATGCGTTGCTTCGGGAAATTGCTTATGGAAGCCTGTTAAAAAGTGATCGTCGGAAAGCTCACCGTATATTAGCTCGTGCCTACACCGAAGGCTCTAAGGAGCCTGAGTACGCTGATCTTGAGATTATTGCGATGCATTTCACTCAAGCTGGTTCATTACAGCAAGCGGTATCTTATTGGCGTAGGGCTGGCCGAATCGCCGCGGCCTTGTCGGCGAATGTGGAAGCGGTCTCGCACTATAGAAATGGGATTGCGCTGCTGCAATCTCTGCCACCGGAGAGCGAAGATTTAGACCTGGAGCTTGAAATGCAGTTAGGTTTGGCATCTGCGTTAACGTTCACGAAAGGGCCCGGAGTGCCAGAAGTGCACGAGGCTTATTCTGCAGCTATCGACTTATGTCAGGTAACCCCGGTGAGCGAACTGCATTTCACGGCGTATTTTGGTTGGTGGCGTATTTCATATAATTTTAAGGTTCATCAGGAACGAGCAGATGAGTTAATAGAACTCTCTGAGGAGCTACAGGATGCTGAGCTACGAATGCAAGCACATCATTGTCAATGGGCCACATTATTCAATTTAGGAGATATGAATGGCTGTTATGAACATCTAACAAAGGGAATGGAACTCTATGATGCTGAACGACATTTAAACGGAGCTTCACTCTATGGGGGGCACGACGCGAAAGTTTGTGCATTAGGTGAACGCGGTTTGGTTCAATGGTTGACAGGAGATCTGGATGACTCCCTGGATAGTGTCAATGAGTCACTGGAATGGGCTTATGAGTCAAAACATGTCGGAAGTATTGCTCATGCATTAGATATCTGCCTGATGTTGATGGTGTATCAAGAAAATTTTCCCGTCCTAAAAGCTGAAGCCACGAAAATGATTGAGTTTGCGGACCAACATGGTTCTCCAGATCATTTGGCTAAAGGTCAAATCTATCGGGGCTGGGCTACCGCGCAGATGGGTGATACTGCGAATGGATTTGTCGAATTTATGTCTGGTATGGAGCTGCAGGTAGATATTGGTACGCGAGAGGATTCTGGTGTTTTCGAGAGTATGAAAGCGATTTTCCTATCTAGGCAGAAAAATTATACCCAGGCGCTAGCGGTGCTAAATCAAGCACTGGAAGAGGCGCGGCAAAGTGGCATTGAATATTACGGCTCGGAGTTGATGCGTTTGCGAGCGTGGTGTTCTTACTTGACGGGAGAACATAACCACGATCAAATACATGAGGATTGTAGACAAGCGGTATCAATTGCCCAGCAATTTGGTATGAAATCACTGGAGTTACGAGCCGTGTTGAGCTTATTGAGATATGAGTCCAAACAATCTATGACGATCGAGCAAACCTTGGGTGAGGCGCGCACTTTGTTGGCTTCTTTCACACAAGGTCAAGATTCGGCGCTACTCATTAATGCATCAGAGCTGCTGAAAACGTTTAAGGAATGAACATATCCAACACTGTCGTTGAGAAAAGTATTACATCCGGCACTCATCGCTACTGCGTACCGGAAGAGTCTCTGGCAAAAGCCCAGGCGTGTGCCCCTGAAATTGGCATTACCCGTCTGGCTAACGTCACCGGGATGGATCGTTTGGGCATCGCTGTCGCGACCGCCTGCCGACCCAACTCGAAATCCAATGTGATGGCGCAGGGCAAAGGCCTGTCATTGATGGCCGCCAAGGTATCCGCCATGATGGAATCCATCGAGTGTTTTCATGCTGAAAACTTATCCCATCCTATTATTTCGGGGTCAGTCAGTGAATTGTCTCAGTCTTACACACTGGCCGATGTTGACAAACTCCCTCGCGCAGACTTGCGCACCGTCGACCTCAATGAAGCGATGGACTGGATCGAAGCCACTGACTTATTTTCAGACTCTAAGGTGCTGGTGCCCGTAGAGATGGTGGATATCGATTGCACAAAGCCACTAAGCGCGTTTGCAGGGTATTTCCCGTCAGACACTAATGGCCTGGCGTCGGGGAATACGCTGTTAGAAGCTATCTCCCATGCGATCTGTGAAGTGATTGAACGGGATGCAGTGGCACTTTGGAATCACTCTGGATTGTTAAAAAAAGGTACAACTGGTGTGAGGCTCGACAGCATTGCAGATCCGGTGATTGGTGATTTGATCGAAAAAGTCAGAGCCGCCGATTTAGATATCTCTATTTGGAATCTCACCTCCGATTGCACTATTCCGGTCTATCGGGCGCTGATCGCTTCGGGAGCGGCGGATAACACCGATCCAGAATTTGGGACAGGCTGTCACCTTGATTCCAAAGTTGCACTATGCCGAGCGGTAACTGAGGCAGCTCAAGCACGGGCTACATACATAACTGGTGCCCGAGATGACATGCCGCCAAGTTTGTACGCAGCCGACTATCGATCAGAGCGAAAGAAATATTGCCATTTGTTGCATCGCACTAATCGAGGAAAGCGCTCTTTTGGTAATAGCGTGGACTACTCCACGGATACCTTTCAAGGTGATCTTGATTTCATTTTGACCAAACTGAAGGCTTGCGGAATACAGCAGGCACTAGCAATTGATTTAACCAAGCCAGAGTTTGACATTCCTGTCGTTAAAGTTGTTGTGCCTGGATTAGAAGGTATGGATGACAATGCTGCGTACACGCCAGGGAAACGAATCGCGTGACAAAACATCAAGACTTAACGGTTTGTGTGTTTGCGGGGCCAACGATTTCGCATCGTGATGCTGAGCAATATTTAGATGCAACTTTTTTACCTCCTGCAGGAATGGGTGATTTATTTTTATGTTTTCAAAAATATAAACCCGATGTTATTGCGTTAATCGATGGTGTTTTTTTAAACGAACCAGCGGTTTGGCATAAAGAGATAATGTGGCTTTTATCACAGAGCGTAACAGTGTTTGGGTGCTCTAGTATGGGTGCTTTAAGAGCGGCTGAGTTGCACTGCTTTGGCATGCGCGGTAGTGGTTTAATTTTTAATGCGTATGTAACCGGTTCTTATCCGGGATATCCGGAAGAAACGTTTGAAGATGATGATGAAGTTGCGGTTATTCATGCTCCTGATATGTTGGGTTTTACTCCAATCTCAGAAGCAATGGTTAATATTCGATCAACAATGATGGAATGTTCTCGCCACAACATTATTACTTTTGATGAAGCCAAAGCGTTGGTCGACTTTGCTAAAACTCAGTTCTATCAACAACGAAGTTTTAAGGCCGTTCTTAATCATGCGGAATTCGGTTTGCATATGAGTGCTGAAAGATTAGCAGAGCTTACTAACTGGATTGATACCCACAAGATTAATCAGAAAGCGGACGACGCTGTGGAAATGCTCAAATTATTATCAAATATGCGATCAACTGGGCTCACCCCTCCAGTTTCGATTGAGTTTGAAGCTACCGATGTTTGGAATGCAGCGGTGGCAGAAATAACTGGACCCAATTACGAGAATCGGTTTATCGACCCAACTGTTGCTAACTGAGTTAGCGCATGGGCATTTCATTGAACGATGATTTCTCGGGCTCGGGAATTTGGGTCAATTTATACCCGGTAGGCCCATTTGGGGATGGCAAAACACAATCAGAGAGTGTGTGTCTGTCGTCGGTACCCCAACTCATGGGCGTGGGGCCCTCTGATGATGAGCTGGTTGTCATAAATTCTGCCCATAAACGCCCGTTTGCTGAGCACGAACCCCCAATTATCAGAGGAGAGTTAGCTGAACCTTTTGTGCCTCGCACCGAAGCTGATCTGCAGTTTGTGGATGAGGGTACTGAACACTTTTGCTGTGTGCACATGTTCGGTTCAGTTCGACGAGCTTTGGATGTGTGGGAAACGTATTTTGGATACAAACTAACGGGTAGAAGGCAGAAAAAAATCCAGCTTATTCCGTTCGTTGATTGGAATAATGCCCAGGCAGGGGATCGATTTATCGAAACTGGTTTTCAGGTCAGTGATGAAGGTATAACTCAACCTTTCTGCTTAAGCTTTGACATACTGGCACATGAGTGTGCTCACATCATATTGTTCGAACAAATTGGTACACCAACAGCTCGAACGGTAACTTCAACCTATAAGGCCTTCCATGAAGCGGCCGCCGATTGGATGTCGTTGTTGTCTGTCCTCCATTTCGATGGATTTTTAGAACGTGTTTTGGATGCGACCCAGGGAAATCTTTACCAGCCTAACCAGTGGTCACAGTTTGGTCAGATCTCCCCCACTTCCTATATTAGGCTCGCATCCAATGCCAAGCGCATGTCCCAGGTCGCGAGCCCTAACGTTCCACTGGCAGATTTAGGGCCACGTGAGCTCCATGAAATGGCCGAGCCGCTCATTGGTGCACTCTACGATATCTATGTGGGAATCTATCAAGCGGTTCTACAAGATATGGATGTGCCAATTCCCACACCCGTTGGCCGTTCCAAAGCGGTGAGCGATGAGGCAGCGCGTATGCCCTGCTTGGAGACGCAGAACATTTATCGTTTGCATCGTGATGAATTTATAGAAGCGATGAAGACCTCACGTGACCTTCTTGGTTTCATGCTGGCGGAAAGCTGTCTGCAGTTACCTGCTCATTTCATGGATTTTCAATCGATAACTGACGCTTTATTTGTGAGTGACGAATTGATAACCGGTGGTCGATACCAGGAAGTCATTATGGAAGCGCTAACCTGGCGTGAAATTTTGTATCACTAAGAAAGAGAGCAACTGGAGATTTACCATGCTTGATGTTGATATTAAACCAAGAACGAATCAGTTTGACCGGGGCGCGTTACTCAGTGACAGCTTGGTTCGACTCTATGGTTATCCGTTTTCTGGATTAGAAATTAAAAACCTTGGATCGGAGCCAACTCCACCAGTAACGAACGACGGAAGTAAGGCTGAACAGAAACTGATGCTCGCCAAGGTCGTCGGATTTGTTATCGATGATGTTTATGTCCGCAGCCCCCGTCCGATGGTATTTATGGTCAGCGGCAACGGCGAGCCGGCCAATTTTTCCGGTGTCCACTTTGACAGTGAAGAGGGTGGTCAACCGGTTGCCGAAGGACTTGATATGTGGGTGCTCGATCACTCCGATAATACCGTTTGTCTAACGGTGGATTCGGGGTCTGTGGATAACCTTATAACTAGTGTTCTGTTGGGTGAAGACATGCAGCACGAGCCAGATAGAAGGGCTGCAGGTACTTCCCGAGCGATTGGTGTATCGCGTGCAATCGGGGTCTCTCGAGCGATCGGTGTGTCGCGTGCGATTGGCGTTTCACGAGCCATCGGTGTATCGCGTGCTGTCGGGAACTCCCGAGCCATTGGTGTATCGCGTGCGGTTGGCAACTCCCGAGCCATCGGCGTGTCACGTGCGGTTGGAAACTGACGAGCCATCGGCGTGTCACGTGCGGTTGGAAACTGACGGGCCATCGGCGTTTCGCGATCGGTTGGGAACTGAGGGGCCATCGGCGTGTCACGAACGGTTGCAAACTGACCAGCCATAGGCGTGTCACGAATGGCTGGGATTCGGCGAGAGGATAGTCAACGATAGTGAATATTTGCGAGTGCGCTCGAGGCAGTAGTTAAACCAGGCTGCCCGAACACCTCTACAACTCAGCAAATGGAAAATTATATTGCTGAGATGTAGAGCTTTTTTCTATTGGCGTCGAAATTACTAGGACCGGATACCATCACGTAAATTAGTGACGTCATGGATCACGTAGGTACGTGGCCGCCAAGTGATGACACCGGCGTTTTCAAGATTTTTCAATTCCCTAGTGACCGCTTCTCGGTGTGAGCTGATGCGTGTGGCTATCTCGGCATGAGTAGGCACCTCAAACAGTATGACTTCTGAGCCGCGGCTGTGGCCGTGGGAAGCAAGCCTAAGGAGCTCACAACGTACTCGTTGTGCCACAGTATAGGCACTGAACTCGAAAACCTTTTGCATATTTGAGCGAACGAGTCCGGCTAATCTATCCAATACGGCTTTGTTAACCGCTTGATGTTCATACATCGCTTCAAGGAAGGCCTTGCTCGATAAAGAGATCAGCTCGAGCTCTGAGTCTGCGATACAGTCACTACTGCGGCTACCTCCATCGATCGCTGCTAATTCGCCAAACATCATTCCAGGGGTTAGTTGATCAAACTGTACCTGTTTCCCGTTTTCCGAAAATGAACAAACGCCTACATGCCCTTTGAGAATAAAAAACACATCGCGG
The DNA here is from genome assembly GCA_019634245.1 of Gammaproteobacteria bacterium. The sequence continues at coordinate 18,230 of JAHQVR010000111.1, read as the reverse complement.
TTTTTATTGGATGCAGATATAACGTATTGGCCTTTCTGCAAGTGATGTCGGCGGGCCTGTTTGGCAATTGATTCCCGGTCAGCGGTTTCCAGGTTTTGAAATAGTTCGAAGTCCGCCAACATGGCTGCGGATACGTTGGAATCCCCTCTGCTCATTGTGTACTTGCTTAGCTGAATAGCGGTCCAGTAAGTGGGAAAAACCTTTATCGCAGGTTACTTGTAGGCGTATTTAGAACGCGCAGGAGTCAACTTCACGATCCCCATTGCACTGGGTCAAGAAGGATTGAGAGCATATCCGATTTCAAAACAAACAGCGACGTAAGTGTATTATTACTTTTTGGTTGATGAGCTATGCCGCTGAAGATATTGTTCCACTTCAGATTTTGTTGGCATGGAGTTGACCGCACCGATTGAGGTCGTGGACAAGGCACCTGCAGCATTCGCAAATCGGGCCGCTGAAAATGCATCAACCTGATTCACCAGCTGGCTTAAAAAAGCTCCGTCGAAAGTATCCCCGGCACCAGTGGCATCAATAACGTTTACTGAAAATGGTGGTATCTGTTCTCGGTTGTCCGGAGTAGCGACCAAAACACCCTTTGCACCCAGTGTTAGAGCCACCAAGGAAGAGCCATTATTTAAGTAGTAGTCAACAATGTCATCGGGGTGTTTTTTTTGGGTTAATTGAACGGCATCGTCAAACCCTGGCAGCACAATTTGCGATAGAGAGGTTGCCTCCTTTGTTACAGCCCGAGCGCGCTCAAGTGACCAGAGTTTTAAACGTAAGTTGGTGTCGTAAGAGACGGTCACATTCGCATTTCTAGCCGTTTCGATCGCTGTGAAAACAGCTGCTTCAGCGCTGGCGGATATCGCTTGGCTGATACCTGACACATGCAGATAACGGCTCTTAGCTATGTGTTCAGTCGGAACATCCTGAGATGTTATCAGGCTAGCGGCCGAGCCTTCCCGCGCATAACTAAAGTGATGACCCTCATCATCGTGGGTAACCGTGTAGCTACCCGTAACGGTATTGGGAAGCACACGAACGCCTTGGGTGGATACACCTTCCCGTTGCCACAGCGATAAAAATTGCTGTCCATGGGCGTCGTCACCTAGCTGGGCAAGCACGCCAGTACGTGCGCCGCAGCGCGCTGCTGATATCGCGCAGTTTGACGTATCGCCACCAAAGCCGAAAACCCTTTCGCCGTCAGGCTGTTCATTGATCTCAAGCAAGGGCTCACCGAAGCAAATGATGTCAAGGTCAGAAGGCTGCTGAAAGGTTGTGTTTGGGTCCATGAGTTCTCTAAATACACTGCTGCAAAACTATTCGATAGATGGAAATATACGCCGATTGAATTCGAAAAGCCTAAATGAAAGTCTAGTTTTGTTGAATTACCGAACAATGCACTTTGAGGATTTCATGTTGGCATCGGCGAGCTGAAGGAAAGTGAAAAAATAATGCTAGGTGTGAAGGTCATTTTTATCCAGTAGGATACCCAAAATACAGTGAGCGCTCCGACTCAGCGGTGGTATTTCCTGAGAGGCACCACGGCCGATTCATCGTTGGAGTTCGCTCAACTGAGTTACACGGCAGTTTAACGTTTCAGGAGATTTTTTATGAGATTCAGTGTGATCCTAAGGGTGCGTACTCGTTTGTTTGGCCTAGCCGGCTTTTTGGTGTGTTGGCTAGCTCATGCCGGTATTGTGCAGGCCGCTCCAGCAGCGCCTGAGCTTGAAGGGGTGGTTTATTCTGAAACCGCTGCAGAGTTGTTCTGGAATCGAGTGCCAGCAGAGCCTCAGGTGGTGTCTTACGAAGTATTTGCGGATGATCTATTGGTCACTACCACCGATGGGACCAGTTACTTCTCGGATTCACTCTCGCCTGATATTACCTACAACATGACTGTCGTGGCCGTAGATGCAGAAGGGGAGAAATCTGAACGGTCCAATAGGGTCGTTATAAATACCGGGGGCAATTCCTCCGGGGGAGCACCAAGTACACCCCAAGGTGTTACTTCAGTGGTGTATTCGGCAACCGCAGCCGAGGTGTTCTGGGACCGGTCTACCGATGATGTCGCTGTTAGCTTTTATGAAGTGTACAAAGATAATGAGCTTATACAGAGTTTGGATGCACTGAGCTTCTTTGATGATACCTTGACCGAAGGCGTTACCTATTCCTACTACGTTGTGGCTATTGACAATGCGGGCAATCGATCGGCAGCCTCTGCGCCAACCACTCTGACCGCAGGCGTGTTTGATGTTAATCCGCCCATGACAGAGCTTATGCCACCGGAGACCATTTCAGCGTTTGCTTATTCTGCTGATACGATCGAAATTATTTGGTCCCGCAGTGTGTCCACCGATAATTCGGGCATTTATTACCAGCTATTTCGTGACGATGTATTTGTCAGTGAGATGGATGCATTGAGTTATCTGGATACGGGGCTGCAGGCCGACACAGTCTATGAGTATCGTGTGGCTACCGTTAATGGGAACGGTGACAGTTCTGCTTTAACAGAACCATTGGCTATCCAGACTTTAGGTGGACCCGCAGAATTTGATATTACCAACGAAACCGCTTTTCGAGAGGCGTTTCAAAAAGCGTGGCTAGGTCCCTGTGCGCAATTTGATGATGAATCGGGTTCATTTCAATACACAAGCTTATTCAGCGACACTGAGTATGTTTTTGACTTCTACCTGTATGAAAGTTTGGACTGTAGCGGTATTCCTGAAGGTTTCCTGTTTCCGTTAGTTGTGGATAGCTACAGTTTAGGGGGCGTCGTAGCTTTGACCGACGGAACGCTTGCCTGGGAGTTTGATGGTAGGGTGGTACAGCAGGGTGTGGGCCCCGAAGGTGATGCATACAGCGAGGAAGTGGGCAGTGAGTACTTCGATATCCTTACACTGATAAATGGTGTACCAACCTTTGGAGCGACCTACGCTACCACCCCTGAGGAGCGTCCCACAGAAGCGCTTCCCTACGAAGTCAACACCATCAGAGAACCTCGCGGAAAACCCGATTTTTCAGAGAGCGATTTGATCGGTGGTGAATGGGCATCCTATTGTCGTCGTCTGAGCCAGGGAGGCACACGACAGTTTCGATCAGTTTTTACAGAAGGTGCAGAGCTGGTGATAGAGGAGTACTGGCCAACGGACGATTGTTCTGGTGAGTCGTATGGGATTGTGGAAAGTAATCTTGCGCGTTCTTATGGAGAGGTCTATCAGTCTGTCTATGGTGACTATCTACTGGCAACAGATTGGGAGCGGGTTGATTCAACGGTCACCAAGTTTGACGAAAGTGCAGGCTTTGTAGAGCCCAGTGTTCGCCCGACAGGGCCAGACACTTATGAATATGATGCGTTAGCACTAGAGGAGGGCGGTGTTCTAATGACGGCCTACTGCCTCATCGCGAATGCAGAGGTGTGCGAAAAAGTGGAATCGGCGCGCGCGGATATGATCGATTTTAACTGGCCAGAGCGCTATAGCCGCAGCGATATAGCTGCTCGGGGTAACCACCTTAACTATGTCAATGGTGGTGAAATTCGACGCTGATTGTCGGTGGTTACCTAGGTTGTACTAAAGGTGGTGTACTGCGCGGGACGTTGGTTATGACTCGCACCCCATTGAAGCCGGCGCTGGCGGGAATATAAGCCAGCGCATTGGCCGTGGCTCGCACATACGCTAAAACCGCGTCGGCTGTTTCGTAGATTCGTGGCGGAGGCGTTCTGCCTGAAAAGCGCAGCCTGGACCAAATGGCAGAGACTTCTGCATCGGAACGACCGAGAACTCGGCTGTTAAAAAACGACGATTCAGGTGCATAAGCTGCCAGTGCTGCGCGAGCTCCGTTAGGTAGCCGACGGCTCTTACCCAGAAACAATCGACGCAGCTCTTCATCGTTAATGGAAGGCATGTCAATGTCTTTATTCATAATGACCAACAGACCCAATTCTTCGTTGGCAAAGGCCTGAGTTGAAGACATACCGCTAATTAAGGCAATCGATAGAGGTTTTGCAGCTACCGCTAAAGAGGCCGAACTTAGCAAACAGCGTAGCGCTGATCGACGTGCATTAGTTTCTGAATCATTGTTGGGCATATCGAAGATCGGTCAGTTTCGGGTTAAGAAAATAGGTTAGAAAATAAAATCGATGGTAAAGCTCACGAGAGTCACATCATCGCCGGTATCAGTGCCATCGTCAGCATTGCCACGTAACAGACTAATGCCGATTTCATCGCGCGACACCTGTTCTATTTGACCTTTGAGTGCGATCCTATCTGAATAGTCCCAGCGCGCTCCCAATCCAAAGGTATTTTGATCTCGCGGTTCATAAAATGCGTTAATGCCCGCCTCGAGTTCAGTGAAGGCGGGGTTATCGGGTAAGTCTATTCGGCGATCACCGTCGATTTCATTTAGTGCTGAGACGAAGGCATACGGTCGCCATTCGCCGATGCGGGTACCAACAGCCAAGGACAAGCTGTCAACATTTGATACCCAGTTGTCAATCCGCCGTTGCGCAAATTCTAGATCTGCAAAAACACGATCAAAATCCAGCGTCAGACCGATTGCTGTGAATTCAAGTGGAACCCGCTTTCCCGCAAAGTCGTCGGCGATAGCACTTAGCGCTGGAACTGCAGCTTGAGCTTGGGCGATGCCCGCACTAACAGCGGCAACGTTGGCGTTCTTTGAATCAACATCCATATCAGCACGTGAGTAACTGAGTCGAGCCCGAAGCGGTCCGCGCTCAACCCATAAGCTGGTACCCAATATATTTTTTGCGTCTGGTTCCAAATCTTCAAATATTTCTTCTCTGGCGACACCGGTGTACACCTGCCATCGTAATAAAGTTCGATTTCTATTAGCTTCAAGCGTAATGTCCGCTCCATCGAATCGGCGCAACGGAATTTGCGAGTAAACATCTTCAGGAGGACGTAACAGCACGGTAGAGTATCCGACCTCTCGGTAGTCGGATATCGAGAACACCGGCAAGCTCATGCGCCCAACTCGAACTTCTAGGTTATGCGTTGGTAACCAACGTAGAAATCCCCACTCCAGCTGTGGCGCTGCATCGCCATCTTCAGCTTCCCGAATGATGCCTTGAATTGCGGCGGAGAATTCAGAATTAAACACGGCATCCAATTGCAGCGCTATTCGACTATCGACTTCAAAAGAGCCATTCTTATCAGCTCCATCCTGCGCTTCCCCAGTTCGATACTCAGCGTTTGGGTCATCAAGGAGCGCATATCCCAAAGTGCCATAGCCTGAAAATGAAAAATAGGGGAAGGCTTCCTGGGCCTGTGTAATGGCGGGCAAGAAGCATAAAAGACCACCCACCAAGGCGGCCTTTGAGTTTATTCGATTTAATTGTTTGCCTTGTGAATAAGGCATACATCACCCAAAAAGTATCCTAAAGCCAAAGTTTTACCAGATTATGGATGCTCTGGGTATGTAATCGGTTTGTCGTCAACTAAGCTTTTTGAATCACTTGAGCCAAGTCACAAAGCCGACTGTGGTAAACCCGTAAAACCAACAGGATGGGAGCTGAATAATTCATGTTGTCATATTTCGAATTATCAGTTGTCGATCTGATAGCCGTACTGATTTTTTTCGGATCCTGGGCGCTGCACTACTATGTTGTCAATTATTCGGCATTGAAGCGTCATACGATCACCCATCACATGATCGACGTGCGCCAGCAATGGATGCGCAATATGATTTCGAGAGACGGTGCGCCAATTGATGCCTTAATCCAGGGCAGTTTGCAGCAGGGTGTCTTGTTTTTTGGGTCTACGTCAGTACTGTTGATTGGCGCGCTTGCCACCGGTTTGGGAGCCTCTGATCGTGCGATATCCATTCTCCAACAACTGCCCTTCGCAACAACACAATCTGCTACTCAGTGGGAGCTAAAACTACTATTAGTTCTGTTTATATTCGTATTTGCATTTTTTAAGTTTGCGTGGAGTCACCGTCTATTTAATTACATCATTCTTATGATCGGAGCAGCGCCGGGTAGCGGGCAGAGCAGCGAAGAAGTTGAAGCTTATGCGTATAAGCTGGCGCGATTGCATGCTTTAGGTGCAACCCACTTTACTACGGGCTTGAATGCCTACTTTTTTGCGCTTGCCGCCTTTGCCTGGTTTTTGAATAGCTGGTTATTTATCGCAGCGACTGTGTGGGTAAGTGTCGTTCTTTATAGGCGTGCTTTTCGCTCAAAATTTTTAGGTATTCTCAAGTCCTAGAAATACGTACTAAATGCGTCATGGCACTGGTTGGTGGGTGGTGGTCAAGTTGTCAATCTTCATGCACTACGATTAACATTTCACGCACCACGCACCACGCACCACGCACCACGCACCACGCACCACGCACCACGCACCACGCACCACAAAGCACAAAGCACAGCACAGCAGGTAGAACGCACGCAGACTGCGCGCTAACTAGTCAGATTGGTTGGGAATAGCTTTGAAGGGTTATTGCCTATCGTGGCCATCCTTGGCCACAGATAAGGCGGTCGGCAGCCGAAACTGCCGTCTTGGAGGAGACTGGTTTTGTCGCTTTATGCCGCGATGGGGCTGTTGTTACTGTCGGGACGCTCGATGCCAGTGCGTCCTTTACGAACGGCTTCTTCTATTGAGCCTCTGTTAATGCCAAGGTCGTGAAGCTCTCGGTCAGAGTAGTTGCTTAGCTCTTTAATTGCTTGAGCTTCGCTCATCACTGCAGCGTTGGTGAATGCAGCTTCAGGTTGAGGCTGGTCTGCTTTTTCTCTCCAGGGCCAAGCGTCTGTGCCTTGTTCAAGAAGAGCGCGGGAGATACCCAAATCTTCCAAAGTGCGATCACTTTGATGAAGTAGTGCTTGACGAGCTTCGACACGACCACGGTGCGTCATGTAATTCGTTAATCCACTGCCAATTGAGCTGAATAATTTAAACATGTGTCACTCCTAATCGAGTACATTGGTTATTCGGTAGAAAGTGGCTATAAGCCTTGTTACTTTCTATGGCGTCTAAGTTAGTGGCTCGCTGAAGTTTGGACAAACGATAGTTTCTTTTGCGTATGACAAGTAAATCTTTAAGCTCAATCTAATGGCCGGTCCGTTACCCCTAAATGCGCTTAACGCCTTTGTGGTTTCGGCTCGTCATGGCAGCTTTAGCAAGGCGGCAGATGAACTTAATGTGACACCGGCCGCGGTTAGCCAGCAGGTCCGTCAGCTAGAGGAGTTGCTTGACACACAGTTATTCCATCGGCTCAAAAAAGGATTAACACTCACAGAATCCGGCCAGGCGGGTTTGGGTAAGCTGCAGGAGGGGTTTCAGAACATTCAGGAAGCGGTTGATCTTCTGCGCGGAGGAAGTCAACGCAGTGAGCTCAATATCTGGATGGCACCGTCTTTTGCGTCTAAGTGGTTGATGCCTCGTATTCACCGATTTATCGACCAGCACCCGACGATCGATCTTCGATTTTCTGTCGATAGATCGGTCATAGATTCAGACTCCACGGCACCATCGCTCAGTGCAGAGAATCTCCAGGCCAACAATATTGATATGGCTATCCGATTTGGGTCAGGACACTATCCTGGATGCTCGGTCGATTTTTTAATGGATGTGGATGCCATTCCACTGTGCAGTCCTATGTTATTGGAAGCCGGTGCAGTGCCCCCCTTAAAAGAGCCGAAAGATTTGCTGAAGCACACGCTCTTGCATGATGAGACTCCCTATGAAGGTCGCCCTCAGTGGGAATCCTGGTTTGAAGCGGTCGGTATGTCTGGCGTCACTGCTGATCGCAACCTCTATTTTAATAGCGCCTCTTTAGCGCTCTCAGCCGCTGTCGAAGGGCAAGGCGTGGTTTTAACGTTGGAGCAACTGGCGCAGGATGATGTCGACAAGGGATTGCTCGTTCCATTGTTCGACTTTCCCATGGAGGTGGACTTGGCCTATCGTATCGTTAGCTTAGAAGGCGCTGAAGAGGATGCGCGGGTTTTGGCGCTCAAACAATGGTTGTTTTCCGAAGTGGCACAGTTGCCTGAAACACGATTGTAATATCCTGTTTGGTGGTGTCTGATACTGACTGATCAATTGGTTTGTATGTTTACATCTTCCAATATCACAGTGGCCATGGCAGGTATGTGGTGGTAGTTAATTATCGATCAATTCCATCGTATGTGTCTGGATCGGTTGGTCTCATTAACTCAAACACCGACGTTACACTCGCATAGTCTCGATAGCCTGCTCGCGCTAGTGGTTGAGCGGCAGCGGTATCAAATCGCCCATCCACAATAAACTGATCGTCAATGTGTACTGCGACGACTTGACCAATGACAAGGTGTGAGTCCACTGGGTTTCCTTGTATGTCGCTGAGCTCTTGGGTTGACACACATTTGCATTCTAGTGAAGCTGGGCTGGCAGCAACTCTTGGTGGGCTCACGAGTTTGCACTGTGCCATATCTAATTCAGCGAGCTCATATTCATTCACATCATGTTTGACGGTGTCACTGGTTATATTCATTGCTTGTTGCAAATTAGTGGATGCCAATGAAAAAACAAATTCTCCTGTTTCGCGCACATTCACTACCGTATCTTTTACACCTTCGCTAGAGAACATCAGCATCGGTGGTGAACCACTGACAGCATTAAAAAAACTGTAAGGCGCAAGGTTGGGTGTGCCGTGTAAATCTAATGTGGAAATCCAGCCTATGGGTCTTGGCGATACGATCGCCTTGAATGGGTCGTAGAGAAGATTATGACCTGCGCTGACTTCGTAAAACATAAACTGATAATCCCGAGTGGGGGCTCCGAACAGGAACAGTAAAACAATACCGTAGAGATTCGCCTAACTCAGACAGCCAAGGGGTGAACAGTGTTTTGCTGGGTAAATCTATGTATCGTTTGGATTAGTTATAGGTACCGAGTGACCTAGTCATTATTATATTGTCTTGTAAGGAATAAATGTAGGACGATTGCCGGAAAGACTAAGTTTTGGTTCATATATTCAATAGGTAATATATTGATTAATTGGGTCTGGCGCGTTAGTGTATGCCAGCTGTAATAACGGTTAACAACAAGCTGCTTGGGAAAGAGGTCTGGCCATGATTCGAAAAAGTGCTCTGCTGTGTGTGTTTGCAGGTTTGCTTGCGAGTGTAGCGGTTGCCGATGTGGTGGCACCCGGGGACGTCAAAGTTGAAAACCTGGCTATCAGCCAGTCTTTAAGTGGTGTTGCTGGAGACCCTGCAGAAGGCCGTAATGTTTTTGCCAATCGTAAGCTGGGAAATTGCCTGGCTTGTCACGCCAATAGCGACATGGCTGACCAGTTGTTCCATGGTGAGGTTGGTCCATCTTTGGACGGTGTTGCCAGTCGGTGGTCACCGGAACAGTTGCGAACTATTGTTGCTAATGCCAAAGCGGTCTTCACTGACGCGACAGTGATGCCTGGTTTCTATTCCCTCGATGTTGGAGAGAATGTTCGAGAAGATCTGATTGGGAAAACCATCTTAACGGCCCAGCAGGTTGAAGATGTTGTTGCGTATCTGGCAACACTTAAATAACTGAATTTTTTGGAGAGCATTTAATGAATCTCACTAGAAGACAAGTACTTACTGCAGGCGCAAGCGTCGCTGTTGGTGCGTTCTTCGGTACCGGTCGTGCATTCGCTACTGTCGAAGACGTTGAAGCTGCTATTGCAGAATTCGCCGGTGGCAAAGAGCCCGCTGAAGGCGTGCTAACACTAACGACACCCGAAATTGCAGAAAACGGAAACAGTGTTCCCATCTCTGTATCGGTGGATAGTCCGATGACCGATAGTGACTATGTAGACTCAGTGATAATTTTCGCTGATGGCAACCCGAATCCGGAAGTCGTTACCTTTAACTTCTCTCCAGTGAGTGGGGAGGCGAAGGCCTCAACGCGTATGCGGTTGGCTAAAACCCAGAATGTTGTTGCGGTGGCAAAGCTGTCTAATGGCGATGTATATAAAATGAGCAATAACGTGAAAGTAACCATCGGAGGCTGCGGCGGATAACGCCGATAGAATTGCACTCATGGCATCAGCAAAACCCAGAATTAAAGTACCAAAATCAGCGGCAGCAGGTGAGGTGATCACCATCAAAACGCTGCTAAGTCACAAGATGGAGACCGGACTGCGTAAGGATAAAGAAGGAAACCTTATCCCACGTATGATTGTTAATAAGTTTGCCTGTGAATTTAATGGCACCACGGTGTTCTCTGCCGATATCGACCCAGCTGTTTCGGCGAACCCGTATTTTCAATTCACTGCCAAAGTGAATGAAGCAGGTACCTTCAAATTCAGTTGGACGGATGATGATGGCAACGTGACTGAGGCGACCAAAGAAATCGCACTGTCTTGATTAAATACCTTGATGAAGTAACTAGTCGGCTAAAAAGCTGCAAATAACCCGCAAGGGTACCAAGAGCAGATTGGTGGAGAAATTCGGTGAAAATAACTCATAAAACGGTAGTTCTTCTAAGTTGTGCGGTTCCTGTGGCGTTTGCCTTGGCTGCTCCTGTTGATGATACGTTAGTGATCGACGGTGAAGTGGAGATGACCACCCGCACGGCTCCACCGGAAGGACATCCGCTGGATGAAGTCATCTCTGGATGGCACTATCGAACAGACTCTACACGAGCCATGGAAACCGACACCTTTGACAATCCCGGTATGCTTGGAGTGTCTCAGGGTGAAGACATCTGGAACACAGTGGAAGGTACGGCTGGTAAGTCGTGCGCTTCTTGTCACGACGATGCAGCTGTATCAATGGCTGATGTGGGTGCGTCTTACCCAAAATGGGATGCTAAAAATGGCAGGCCGATAAATGTGGAATTGCAAATCAATCACTGCCGTGTTGAAAACATGGGTGCCGAAGCCTATCCATTCGACAAAGGTGGCCAGAAGCCCCTAACAGCCTTTATTAAACATCAATCATTAGGTAAGCCTGTTTCGGTTGATCTTTCTGAGGGTGAGATGCAGAAGTGGTGGGAAAGCGGAAAAGAAGTCTACTACCGAAGAACCGGTCAGTTGAATCTGTCTTGTGCATCGTGCCACGAAAAGAATAACGGTAAGTACATTCGTGCTGACCATTTAAGTCAGGGTAATGTTAACGGGTTCCCCACCTTCCGGCTCAAGCAGGGCAACTTGATCTCATTACACAATCGGTTTCGTGGTTGCATTCGAGATACTCGAGCTGAATTTCCCGCCGCCTTTTCCGATGAATTGATGGCATTAGAGGTGTACACCACCTGGCGTGGTACCGGTCTATCTGTGGAAACACCTGCGGTTCGACAGTAATTCAGTTGTTAGACAACATTGCCGCCTTTAACCAAGGGTTGTTGTCGCCGTAAATGCACACTCGACGAGATTTTCTCCAGTTTGCCTGTGTCGCTGCGGGCTTAACTGGACTTGGAGGTTTTCCTCTTCGTTCCAGTGCACAGCAGAAACTTACGCAAGATGATCTTCTTGCCTTTGATGCCAAAGGCAAGATTACACTTCTACATATCACTGACTGTCATGCGCAATTAAAACCGCTGTATTTCCGACCTCCTTCTGAAAATATTGGGGTTGGCGACTATGCAGGTATTCCACCTCATCTGGTCGGTGAAGATTTCCTAAAACATTTCGGTCTTGAGCCGGGCAGCGCATTGGCGTACGCCCATACGATGGTGGACTACGTTGCTATGGCCCGCACCTATGGCAGGTTGGGTGGCTTGGATCGAACAGCTACATTGGTTAACGCAATTAGGGCGGAGCGCGGCGACAACAATGTTCTGCTACTCGATGGTGGTGATACCTGGCAGGGCTCTTACACAGCGCTTAAAACCGATGCACAGGACATGGTCGATTGCTTCGACCTACTAAAGCCAGATGCGATGGTTGGACATTGGGAATTCACTTTAGGTACCGACAGGCTAATGGAAATTGTTGATAACCTGGCGTTTCCGTTTCTAGCCAGCAACATTGTCGATACCGATTGGGAGGAACCGGTTTTCGAGAGTACTTCGATTCACCAAGTGGGTGATTCTACTGTTGCGGTTATTGGTCAAGCAATGCCATATACACCGATTGCAAACCCTCGATGGATGTTTCCGCAATGGTCTTTTGGATTGCGCCTCGATGCACTGCAGGCCAATGTGGAAGCCGCTCGAGCAGGTGGTGCCGATGTGGTGGTTCTGCTGTCACACAATGGGTTTGATGTCGATAGAAAACTTGCGGCCACGGTGCCAGGCATAGACGTTATTTTAACGGGCCATACCCACGATGCCATCCCCGAAGCGATTCAAGTTGGCCAGACCTTGATTCTAGCCAGCGGATCTCATGGAAAATATCTGGGCCGAGTAGACCTGGACGTCAAAGGTGGAAAGATAGTGGACTACAACTCTACAGTCATTCCAGTATTCTCCGATGTGATAGACCCAGATCCACAGATGCGTGCCAAAATCGATGAAGTTCGAGCACCCTATGAAGATGAGCTCTCGCGTGTGATCGGAAAAACTGAATCGATGTTGTATCGACGCGGAAATTTTAACGGCACCTGGGACGACTTAATTTGTGAAGGCATGATGGTTGAGCGAGACGCTGAGTTGTCCTTCAGCCCTGGCTTTCGTTGGGGTACCACTCTACTGCCAGGTGATGATATTACGGTTGAAGATCTCTACACCCAAACAGCAATGAGCTACCCAGAGGTCTATCGGTTGGAATTCACAGGCGCCCGCATCAAAGAAATTCTGGAAGACGTGTGCGATAACCTATTTAATCCGGACCCTTTTTTCCAACAAGGCGGGGACATGGTCCGTGTGGGAGGAATGGGTTATACCTGCACACCTGATGCGTCAATGGGTGACCGTATAAACGACATGACGATCCTCGCAACCGGCGAATCAATAGACCCTTCAAAAAACTATGTGGTGGCCGGTTGGGCGTCGGTCAATGAAGGAGTTGAGGGACCACCCATATACGACTTGATGGAATCGTATATTACCAAGCAGGATGTCATTGATATAAAACCGAATGGTGCGGTGAAAGTAGATTGATCTGAAGGCGCAATCTTTTAACTGGTACGAACAGCAAAGCTTTCTAAAGTTAGCAGATCGTCAGTCAATGCATCGATAGCCGGTGGTAAACAACGTAGGGGAATACGATGAATTCCGTGGACGATAAACGGCGACTGATATTGAAACTGGCTGCCGCAACCGGTGTCTTTTTACTCCCTCCAGCACTTCGAGCCACAGAGCCCACTGTGCAGGAGTTAGGCGACGGCTCCTTATATTTACTCTCCGATGGCTATTTGTCGTTGTCCTTGAATTTTCTAGCCAACAATCCAGAGATTGCTCAAGAGGCGGTGGAGATACTTGGAGTTGCTGATCTATCCTCAATTGAACACAAACCACCATGCAATATCACACTGTGGAGGACACAGGATCGGCTGGTGCTTTTTGATGTAGGTTCTGGGAGTCAATTTTTAGATACAGTGGGTCTACTTCCATCACAGTTTGATGAACTCGGTATTGATCCCCAAGAGGTTACCGATGTTGTCTTTACGCATGCGCACCCAGATCACCTTTGGGGTTTGGTTGATGATTTTGATGAATTGATGTGTCCAGATGCCACTTATCATATGCATCATAGTGAGTTTGATTTCTGGATGTCTGAAGATACTCTGAATAGTGCCCCAGAAAATCAGCTCGGCATGGTTGCTGGAGCTCGTAACCGCCTGCCATTAATTGATGCGCAACTGCAGCGATTTGAATGGGGTGACGAAATCGTTCCAGGTGTAGAAGCGATCGATACTCATGGACACACTCCAGGGCATACTTCTTTTGCCATACATCAAGGGTCACAATCTGTAGTGGTGATCGGTGATGCGGTCACTCATGAAGTACTTTCCTTCCAAAAACCGGACTGGGCATGGCCAACCGACCAGGATCCGGAGGCTGCAGCGTTGTCACGTAGAACCCTTTTGGACCGGTTAGCCGCCGATCAAACACCAGTGGTTGCCTACCACCTATCAACACCTGGCTTGGGTCGTGTTGAATCCAATGGCACAGCGTTTAAATTTAGCGCTGGTACGCTTTAGAGATGGATAGATGATGCTCACTCAGCCGTTGAGCTTTTCTAGATTCTTCCAGCTTTGTTGCTTCTTGCTCGCAAGCCTCATTCTATCCAACGCTACCTCTGCTGATGAATTGTTGCTCAGGGGCGAGGATTGGCTGGCTGCTGCTGAATCAAACGTTGTCGATATCACGACCGCAGAGCTACTGGAGCTATCCAAAGCAAACCCACAAATAGAACTGATTGATGTCCGTACTGAGTTTGAAATCGCTCATACGGGCGGTTTGATCGATGTGGGTCGTCGCACGCACGCACTAAGCCGTGGTTGGCTGGAATTTCGAATTGGCGAAACGATTCCAGATTTGAACACCGAAATAGTCGTGTATTGCGGAACAAATTTACGCAGCCCTTTGGCAGCGGCGACGTTGAAGCGCATGGGGTACACACGAGTCTACAACTATCAAGATGGATTTCCAGCCTGGTTGGATGCAAATTTACCGGTTGCGGCCACTGATGAAATGGTAGGTTCGATGCTCTTTCGACAACCGATTGAGGTGCAATCAGGCGTCTGGTCTGCAATCGGTGCTACGGCGCCACCTACTTACGAAAACTCAGGTCATAACAATAATCTTTCGTTTGTGATTGGAAGCGATGCGGTATTGGTTGTGAATGCCAGCGATAACTACTTGCTCGCGAAAGCTTTGCACGAAGAAATAAAAACAATTACATCACTGCCCGTTGAATATGTTGTGTTAGAGAATGGTCAGGGTCATGCGATGCTTGGTACGAATTATTGGCAGGAACAGGGTGCGAAAGTAATCGCCCATGTTGATACAGCGTCGGTAATGGCTGCACATGGTCAGGCCGTGTTGGATCGTATGAAAAGCCGAAATAGAGATAAGTCTATGGGTACGGTGCTTTCAGCTCCCGACATTACCTTTGAGGATCGTTATGAACTCAATCTAGGCGATATGGCAGTAGAAGTTCTTTATCTCGGCCCGTCGCACAGTCCCGGAGACACTCAAGTCTGGTTGCCCAAGCGACAATTGATGATCGCAGGAGATATGGCTTTTCATGAACGTCTGCTACCT
Source organism: Gammaproteobacteria bacterium (assembly GCA_019634245.1). The sequence continues at coordinate 3,096 of JAHQVR010000111.1, read as the reverse complement.
GTGTTTGATGATACTGATACAGCCGGTTGGATAGAAACTTGGCGGGCGTTCAAAGCTCTTGATGCTCAGGTGATCATCCCTGGGCATGGTCATCCAACCACCATAGAGGTGGTTGAAACCTGGACGATCGATTATTTAAAATACATGCGCCAAGAAATAGGGAAAATTCTGGAAGATGGCGGCTCATTGATTGATGCATACAACATCGATCAATCGGTTTACGCACATTTAGATACGTTTGATGAGCTAGCGGGATTGAATGCGGATCGAATATTCCGGTCTATGGAGTTTGAATAATTAGTTGCGCGTCTAGCTCTATCGGTTGTTGGTTGGTTTACAAAAAAGTTCATGAAGTGTATCTATGATGGTTTTAATATCTTCATTGGCAATTCTGTAGTACACCTGTCTACCCTCACGTCGTGTCACTACTAAGTCATCCAATCTTAAACGGGCGAGTTGTTGAGAAACCGTTGCTTGGGGTAGTCCGACGATTTCTTCAATTTCGGATACAGACATTTCTTGTTCTGACAACATACACAGTATCGATAGGCGTGTCTCATGAGAAAGAGAGCGAAGTAACTTACTCGCACGATTGGCTTGTGCTTGTAGCGAACTAAAGTCTGGAGCGTTTGTTTCACGGCTGGCATTCGGAAGATTCATTGGGGTAGTTTTTGTAGCATTTCACCGATTAGAAACCAGAAGTAATCGTCCCCCGGATAGCCAACTAGCCGATCTACTTCTTGGTTGTTATCCACCAGAATAAATGTTGGTGTTACCGTTGCTGGTTTGATGTTCTCGATAGGATCACCGAGCTGCACTATTCGCAGAGGTGCTCGTCTGCCTTCAACGGTGTTTGGATAAGCTGGCGCAATTTCCGCATGGAATCGATCGCAGTAAGGGCAATTGGGTTGCTCAACAACCAGCAATTCAGCCGCGTTAGCAACGCCGGCATAGCTCCAAAGAAACAGTACGAGTAGAGGTGTCGAAAGAAATTGTTTAAGTGGCATGCTCACAATGGTACACAATGTAATTTCTTTGCTCAATTATCAAGTGCAAGTTCTTGAAGTTGCCCTCCAGGGTTCGGTAACTGGCGCACAGTCGCTGATTTCAGACCATAGCGAAAACAAGCTTGCTATTGAGAAGCGGTCTCAAACGGTGGGGAAGCAATGGGGAGGTCAACACCCATCATTGAGAAGTGAGCATCGCTTGGTGGCTACCAGCGTGTTTCAACTGACGGGTACGCCTAATGTATGTGCGGATCCATAGGCAAACGGCTGAATAGCTCGAGCACCGTTTAAGAGGGGCTCGAGCCTTCAGTCATCAAGGATAGTTTAGTAACTATCTGAATTGATGCGCTACTTATTAAGGAAACCTTTGGCCGCATCTAACGCTGCACTGGCTCCACCAAACTTGTCCAGCAAGGACCCTCCACTGCTCGCTTTATCAAGCAAATTTGGGAGTAGGTCAGTGAGCTGATTGGCAGCCGTGTCTTCGTCAACACCCATAGAAGAAGCCATTTCGGCCACTTTGTCAGCGCCCAGAGCGTTTTTAATCTCTTCACCAGATACTGCTTCGTTGTCGCCATCACCTAACCACGAATCGAGCTTGCCACCCAGGCCAGCAGCCTTGAGCTTGTCTGTCAAAGCGCCCAAGTCGAGTCCATCACCGCCACCGGTAAGCTTTGATAAGCCTTCCAGAGCGCCGCTATCTGCCAATTTGTCGCCCAATAATTCCTTACCCATTTTCATCAGATCCATCACTCATACCCTCACAATTAATCGTCCCACTAGTATATCCGGGTCAGACCATGATAACCGTTTGAATACTAGATAAATATTGTTAAAAACCTAATTGGGATTGGTGAATGGATGGATTTCCATATACTTGAAAAATATACCGTTTTTACCTGGCTTATCTCCCTTGCAAGAACCGCGGGTTTTTACGCTCATATACGACGCTTAATTGGCTAGAAAAAATCGGTAGATCAAACACTTCCGTAGGTCCGACCCCATAGCGCCATAGCGCGAAAGCACGGAACGGTTATAGGGTGCGAAGAATTAGCAGGATGCCTGAAACGAGCATAAGCGAGATCAACAGGCGTCGGAATTGCGCATCATTGACTTTCTGGTAGAACAACATCCCGAGTAAAGACGCCAATAGGGTAACTGGAAAAGCAATGATCATCGTCTTAACCGCACTTGCGGTGTAGGCCCCTTTGAATATGAGCAGAAACGCCGATAGACCGAGAATTATATAATTGAAGGGTTGCAATAGCGCTCTTTGCTGCAACTTTGGCCATGGTCGCATCGAGCATAGAACCGTTGGAAGTGCACCTGAGAGTCCCGCCACTGCACCGAGTATACCTCCGGCAAATCCGACTGAAACATCGAGCTTGGGTGTGGGTGTTGTTAAGTTAGGTAGCTTTCTTTTTATCGAAAAGAAGCCACCGTACATTATTAGAAAAGAGGCCACCAGGAGGGTAAGAACAGTAGAATTTAAATACGAAAGAAGTACTAGACCGATCGGTATGCCTGCGAGGGCTGGAACTAGGAACCGCAGAAGCACAGGCCAATCAATGTTGTTTCTAACTAGAAGCATTCCCTGAAAACCGCTCACTAGAGCCATAATCAAAGAGGTAGCCACGGCCTCGAGTGGTGGCATGACCTGAAGCCACCAGCCCAGTGAAAACAGTGAGGTGCCAAAGCCTGCGAAACCGTTTACAAATCCTCCGGCGAATGCGCCGAGTAAAATAAAAAATAGGGTTTCCAGGTTCATTAAGAACAGTTCGCGAGGTTTTAACCGTAATATAGCTTCTCACTGCGCAGGATTGCACCAGAATTCGAAAGAAATTCTACAATCCTTGTTACTTTTACTCTCATTTGTTCGGTATTGCCAAATACGCATCATTCATTTGCAGTGTGTTGCAAAAATACTTGGAATAATGAGCTCTATCCACGTTTTAGGCTGTTTCGCCAAGGAGTTAAAAATTAACTCTTATAAACTCATTCTTGTGTTTGTATGCACTCTGTTTTTTGGTCATTCACATGCCGAAAGTGTTCAAGTAAGCCTGGCGGATCTTGCCTCTGCCATCGAGGG
>JAHQVR010000110.1 GCA_019634245.1 Gammaproteobacteria bacterium | reverse complement strand
GATTTGCCACTGCGGGGTGGACCCATAATGCCGATGGTCTCGCCCTTATGCGCTTCAAAGCTTATTCCACTTAGTGCTGAGCGATTAGCAATACCAGGATAGAAAAAATCGACATTGTTAAACTGAAGTCTGCCATTGGTAATGTTAAGTGGTGTGGCTTCTGGAGAGTCTGCTACCTCCGGTTCCAGGTCGAGCAGTTTAAATACACGAGCCCCGCAAGTCGACGCTCTTGCAAAGGAATTCACCAGCATCCCAAGCTGGCGAACCGGCATTTGAAGAATAGTCATGAATGTCAGGAAAGAGGCGAGGGTTCCCACGCTAATTTCACCTGCAATGACTTTGCTTCCACCGAACCACAACACAAGTCCCATAGCGACGAAAAACGACAGCGTCATTGTGCTTGAACTTTTAACCCTTATCTGAACACGCTTTTGTGCAAGTGAAAGCGCCAATGCAGATGCGCGTGCGAACTTAGCGATTTCGTAGTGCTGTGCTGTGAACGCTCTTACGACACGGATACCACTCAGGTTCTCTTCCATGACTCTACCCAGATCTGACAGTCTTTCCTGTAGTTCTAGCCAAGTGGCTCGAAGTCTAAGTCGAGCACTGGATGATCGCCACGCTACAAAAGGTACAAAACTCAACGCCATCAGACCGAGCATGAAATCTGTTGAGAGCAGTAGATAACCACCGACGCCAATTAACACGCTGAGCAGCACCACCCTGACCAGTCCTGTGGAGAAAAATGTCCGTATTCCCTCAACATCTAGCATGCCTGCGGTGATTAGATCACCGGAGTGCACACGGTCGTGAAACCCAAAGTTCAGGGTTTGAATTTTCTCATAGTAGGCAAGCCTCAATAGATAGCCGGTATGATGTCCAACTGATTCGGCAAAGTAATTTTGCAAAGTGGTGAAGATGCCACGTAGTATCCACACACCTAGTACTAACCATGCTGTTTCCCATAGGCCTGCCCGTGCCGTCTGTAGTGCCTTACCGTCACCTGTTTGGGCTGCGCCAGTTAACAGTTGTTGAGATTGGTCGATGGCTTGTCCCAATAGAATTGGAATGAGTAGTTGCAAAGACGCTGCGATGATCGTGGAGATCAGAGCAATTGCCACCAGCCAAGGCGTGCGAAGCGTGTACCTGGTAATTCTTGCAAGGGCACCAATGCCTCGATTGAGCCCGATCTGATCGTAGGTTCGCGCCAGTTCCTCAGGTCTAAGTTCATTGGCTGGCCGTTTGGTGTTCACTTATAGCTAAAAATTAGGGATGGTGAGGAGCGATAGTGACGCAAATAGTATGACTAAAGGTCTCCTTTGGCTGTAACGATAACATGTCAGACTTCTTCTCGAAATCCCCATCCGAGTCACTGTAGTCGCTAATTCCATACCAGGGTTCAATACAGACGTATCGAGCGCCCGGTTTAGCCCAAATGCCAAGATGTGGCGCACCGCCAGTATTGACACTCAAGCGTGGTTCTTGATTACTACGCAGCACTATTTGATTCGATTCGATATTCTTGAAAACCAGCGCGTCTTGATTAAAAAGAGTGTCGCTGAGTTTAATCGTATTGTTTTCTAATTCAAAAGCGCAGCTGTTAGTGGCTAGCAACCCGTCGCCGCCTAGCAAGATTCGCTGTAAATTTTCCGGGCGATTGAATAGAATATCAAAGTCGCTGATAGACAGTTCTTTTGAAGTGGAATCAGTTAGGGGTAGATTGAATGCTGGGTGTGATCCGAGCGTAAATATCATGGTGTCGGAGTCGAGATTCATTACCTCATAGGTGATGCTCAGCGTGTCGGACTTCAGCGAGAAATGAACGTTTAGATTAAATTTCCAAGGGTACCTTTGCAATAATTGCGTATCAGAGCGAAGCTGCATTGTAATCTTGGATTCGGTTTGATCTATGCAGTTGAATGTGGCCGTATGGGCAATACCATGGCGCGGCATATGATAGGTTTTACCGCGATAGCTCATTCTATTATTGGCAAGTGTTCCGACAATGGGAAAAAGAATGGGTGCACGCCCAGACCAAACAGTTTCATCTCCTTGCCAAAGATATTCCTGGCCCTGCGACCGAAGACTACTTAGTTCCGCACCCAGCGGATTGATAGTTGCGGTAAGTTGTTCGTGCTTAATGCTGAGCAATTGATAGTCTCGAGAGCCTGGTGGGTATTGGTTCTCATCGTACTAAAAGCAAAGTGACAATAAAAGAGGGTGTGCACGATTAAAAAAAGTGGCCAATAAGCTGTACCTTTTAGGAACAAGTAAAGTGCGGTAATACGCACTAAAACAATCAGCGGTTTTGCCGCATTTTTGCGGTCCAATATGGCTGTAAAGTGATCAAATTGATTCGCATAAAAAGCGCGTTACAGGTTCGTTTTAATTACTGCCAAGCTGACGGGAGCGTCTAAAACTGAGTACTCATTGAGCGTTATGCTTTGACATGAACTGTGAATACAAGCTATCTTCAACCGGCATGGCCAGATTTTGGGAGATGTTCGCAGGTGCAGAAGGACTCAGTCGCAAAGCTGTTCGACCTAAACGGTAAAACAGCCCTTATTACTGGTGGAACTCGCGGTATTGGTAAGTCTATCGCTATTGGCCTTGCTACTGCCGGTGCTGATGTGGTGATTGCCTCTCGCTCAGCAGTCTCATTGGATGCGTCTTTGGACGCTGTTGCGCAAAGTGTTGAAGCGCTTGGGCGCCAGTGCCATACCTATAAGCTCGACGTGAGTGATGTAAGTTCGATCAACCAACTGTTCACTTCACTGGGTGAAGATCACATAACGCCCGATATCCTGATTAACAACGCAGGCGTTGAACAGGTGTGCCCGTCAATTGAGGTAGATGAAGTATTGTGGGATAAAATTGTAAACACGAACCTTAAGGGTGCGTTCTTTGTTGCACAGCAGTTTGCTCGGGCCATATTGGACAAACAGCAACAGGGCAGCATCATTAATTTAGGCTCTTTAACATCTGCCGTGGGGGTGCCTACCGCAACAGCCTACACATCTTCAAAAAGTGGAATTCTTGGTTTAACCAGAGCGCTCAGTACTGAATGGTCGCCATTGGGTATCAGGGTCAATGCAATTGGACCTGGTTACTTTAGAACTGAGCTCACCGAGGCGTTCTATGAGGATGAGGCCTGGCAAGATGCTATGCTGGCGAAAATACCGATGAGTCGTTTTGGTGACCTTGATGACTTGGTCGGAGTATCAGTGTTTCTAGCAGGGGCAGCATCTTCTTATATAAGCGGACAAATATTTTATGTTGATGGCGGTTATCTCGCTTCAATCTAGTTGAGAAATGAGTGGCATGGATTCGATCTGCTTATTCACTTGTTTTAGTGAATTGGGATTATTTTTTTACTGGTAATGCAGCGAATACAATGGGCGTACCTTATCGCGATTAAATTGGTAATGTTTAAGTAGGTAATCATGAGCACAATCCAAAGCATGGTTGAAATTAAGAATGTCTCCAAGGCATTCGGGTCCATGTTAGCCGTCAATGACGCCAGCTTGTCTCTCAATCGCGGGGACTTCTTAACCATTGTTGGTCCCAGTGGCTGTGGAAAAACCACGATGCTGCGTATGATCGCCGGGTTTGATACCCCTACTGGCGGCGAAATTCTCATAAACGGAACCCATGTGGAAGATGTGCCGCCATACCAACGATCCATTGGCATGGTATTTCAAAAGTTAGCGCTGTTTCCGCACATGACAGCTTATGAAAACGTCGCTTTCCCCTTAAAAATGCGACGATTTAACCCGGCTGAAATTCCATCATTAGTCGATAAATATCTCCGACTAGTCAAACTTCAAGATTTAGCAGAGCGACGACCACATCAACTCTCTGGTGGACAACAGCAACGGGTCGCCATTGCACGAGCACTCTCTTTTAGCCCCGATCTATTGTTACTCGATGAACCTTTATCAGCGCTTGATAAAAAGTTAAGAGAAGAGATGCAACTTGAGTTTCGTCGTATCCAGCAAGAATTAGGAGTCACAACAATCAACGTTACGCACGATCAGCGCGAAGCATTGGTTATGTCAGATCATATTGTTGTTATGAACGACGGAGTTGTCCAACAATCTGATACACCCTTAGATCTGTACCGTAAACCCCAAAACCAGTTTGTCGCAAATTTTATTGGTGTGACATCCATGTTCAATGGAATTGTCATTAGTTGTCAGAGTAATACGGTGTCAATTAACGTGGGTGGCGCTACGTTCATAGCTCGCGGTAATGATGATGTCTTTAAAGTCGGAGATGCTGTTGAGGCTGCCGTTAGAGCTGAGCAAATTCAGTTTGTTGGAAGAAGTGATCAATCCTTTGAAAATACAGTATCAGGTGTCATTGTTCAGCGTATTTTCGAAGGTGACCGTGTGGTGTACGAAGTACGTGTTGGTGAGATGAATGATTCGTCTATCTATGTGTTTGATCATAGTCCTGATCTGCACGAAGAATATTCATTTAACGAAAACGTGCAGTTGGGTTGGAATGCAAGTAATTTCTATGCATTCCCTGTTGTTACATAGCGAGTGGGGTTGGTCATTCACGCCACACTGGTATCCATTAACTTAAGGAAAGGAATGTAAAGCATGAGCAATAGTGAAATACACAATAAAAATCGCAGAACAGCGTTAAAAGCGGGTGCTGCCGCTGCTGGCGTTATAGTAGCACCTGGTTTACTCAGAGCTCAGGAGAAACCAAAGGAGATTATCGTCCGCGCTTGGGGTGGGGCATGGGGTGAAGCGTTACAAGCAGGTGTCGCCGATCCGTTCACAGAGGCTACAGGCATAAAGGTTCGACTTGATTTTACTGAAGACAACGAAATTAAACCAAAAATATGGGCGGCTGTTGATCAAGGTCGTGTTCCTCCCATTCACGTCAATTGGGACACGAGCACCAACGCAACCATTTCAGCGCTTCGCGGTGCAACGGTTGATCTTAGCGATCTTTCAAACTTAGAAGGTTTGTTGCCATTGTCAAAACCTGTAGGCCTTGATGGTTATCCGTTGGTTAATACGTACGCGTATGTTTACGTTTGCGCCTATCGGCCCGAAGCGTTTCCAGATGGTCCACCCGAGTCCTGGAACGTCATGCTTGACCCTAAATTCAAGGGCAGGGTAGCTCTCTATGATGATGGTATTGGATTTAATCCGATTTCGGTTATCGCTGGTGGTGGTACCCTTGACGATATTCCAGACAATATGGAACCGGGATACGAATTCTATCGGAAACTAAAAGAGAACGAACCATTGTTGGGCGAAGATGCCGACTTTACT
>JAHQVR010000109.1 GCA_019634245.1 Gammaproteobacteria bacterium | reverse complement strand
CAACATACTGTGTGAAAATATCATTTCAAGATTGAATTCTGAATCATCGATTTTTAGTGCGTATTTGCATGCCACGACCACTTGATCATCAACACTATGATTGATCTTTTCCAGAGATATTCTGCTTATTTCAGTGCTTTCAATTTTTAAAATTGTCTCCCATCCGTATGGAATAGACGCCTCTAAACAGCTGATAAAATTTTGGCAAAGCCGTTTCTCAGTATTCGATAGAACAGGATTTTTAGCTTCAGCCGGCGGTTCACCCTTCCCACCAAAATATTTCTCGGCAAGTGCAAATATCAGCGATCTATCCACACAAAGCCATGCATTACCTGGAAGGGGTGGCATTGAGACTTCAAACACCAGCTTGGTATCATCTATTTCTGAAAAAGCATCTTTGTACTTTGCCAATATGGCAGCAGACGATGTAGCCGATACGCGAAATTGAAACCGTTTTTGCAGTTGCTCCGTAAATTGTTCTGCGGTGTTTTTCGATATCAAATTTAATACAGGCCAATCACTATTAATTTTGTGATCAGGGTGTATAAAATCGTACGACTCTGCACTATTAGGCACGGTTTCCATTGTGGTTATTCCATTTCTACTCTTATTGCATAACAAACCTGGTAAAGAATACGTCGGTAACGCGATTAGGCCCATAGTGCTTGGTGACCAACTCATCAACTATTGCGAAGGCTTTCTCTCTAAGCGCATCCTTTCCTTCGGCCGTTTTCAATTCTTCACTTTTTTGTTCAGCAAATAGCATGATCAAATTATTTCGTAATTCGGGACTATGATCGTCTATAGCGTTTTTCGCCGCTTCATTATTAGTCGCGGCGGTGAGTTCGAGCATCAAATACTTAGGTGATCGCTTCTCGTGGAAGTTAATGACAAATTCAGGATGAGCGTTATAGTAAAAGCGCTCCATTGTTTCCGGCTGTATGGCTTCTGCCGTGGCTACTGGCTGTCCATCAGCATAGACCGGCCCCTCTGCTTTTGAAGGGCTCAACATCAAGGTACCTCCAATCGAGGCACCAACAAGCAGTAGTGCACCACCAGCCATTATGATTATCTTTTTCATGCTAGTTAACTCAGTTGCAGACGTTTTTTAAACGTAGGTATCGATAAGAGAATTACTAACACGCGGTTTATAGGCGGCATGGGCGCTCTGATGGGCAGAGGGGTCCATACGATGTGACTCTCTATCTTTAGAATCCGACTGATCTTTGGAGTCTGACTGGTTAAACAGATTATGAGACTGATTGTTTAGATTGTTTTTTCGCTCCTGCTGCGAAGAAACATCAACTGATACCTGTTGATAGCCCTCGTTAGAAAAATGTTCTCTCACTCGTGGCAATAAACTGTCTAAAGCGTCTTTTGCAACTGCATTATTCGCTAAAATTGAAACACTCATATTCTGATTCTCCACATCTACACTAACGGTAATCGGCCCTAAGTTGGCTGGCGAGACGTTGACGGTAACGCGAGATAGCTTCTCGGATACTGCCCAACGCACGTTGTCAACCAACGACTGATCATCACCGGGTTGACCCAACAGCACCGTGCGTGGAGCACTTGCTATCTCGCCAGGTAACCCTGTATTTTGTGAAGAAGAATTTGCAGTTATGGTGCCGTTAGTCGTAACGTGATACACGTTAGATGCCGTTACTTCTAACGGTGTAGTTATTGACTGCAGCCCGCCATTATCAATGCTATTCGAAGCACTTGATACTCGTTTTGCCAAGGTGGCGGCCGTTACTTCGGCCATAGCCTCCGATTGTTTGGATAGCACCTTTTTACGTAAATTAGTAACAGTAACTTCGTTCGTAACTGTGTTGGCAATAGCGCCATTCGCCTTTTGACTAGTGCCCTGCTCCAGCTTGTTGATAAGGCTATTTGTAGAATCAACTAAATTTTTTGGATCAACCGAGTGCAACTCTGTATGTGCAGGTAGATGTGCGGAATTACTGGATTGTCTGGAAGCCGCAACAGCCGATACTGCTGAGTTAAGCTCTGTGACAGTATTTTGGTTACCTGTAACAAGCGCACTAGCGCCTGCTACTCGCATTTCCTCACCAGATTCCACAGATGAGTTAACCGGAGCTGAGCCAACTGATGACTTCACTGCCACTGAAGCACCGCTTCGTGGAATTTGACCGTGCGCGATAAACCTTGCGGGCACAGCACCGGACAGTGGCAGTGCACGATCAATGTCTGGAGCTACAGCGCTTGGTTCTGCTGTGAGAACTTTTGAAGAACGAATACTGCCAGAAACATTCAATAAACCAGCTGCACTCTGGTTTGACTGCGTCAGGGTGGCCGTTTGCTCTTTTCCCATCTTTGCGACTACTTCATCGCCACTATTAACAACCAATGACTGCGGATCAAGCCCACCAAGAGGTTTAGCAGTTATTTGCCGTAATCCAGCATCTTCAGCTAAATTACCGGCTTTTACAACGAATGCACTATTAACGCTCCGCTCAGCCTTTAAGGGCAGATCTACAGTTTCTGTTAGATCGTCAATCTCGGCACGATTTACAGGACTAATTGCTGAACTGTCAGTCGTGGGGGTTTTTACCTGCTTTGGGCTCAATACGTCCTTTTGCGCGTTTGAGCCAGCCATCGAGCCATCTTTACTATCAACCAAGGAGTCCGTTCTCAACGCAGTCGGCAATGCATCTACATGGTGATGAGTTCTACTCTTTTCACGGTCAGCGTTATCTGAGATGGCAGACTTAGAAGCTAATGTAGTGAGAGGTTCAAGCTCGTTGTCCAGGTTTGGATTTTTCTCTGTGGCAGCTACGCCCTCATGAGCAGGTGCAGACACCAGGCTCGCATTAGCAGCGATAGGCTTTGGGGTTGCATCCAACGTATCAGCTGTTAACTTAGCAACACCAGGTGCGAGAATGGCCGGGCCACCATCTAAAGAAAATTTCTGTTGTGCTTTCTCAACCTCTGCTGCACCCCTACTATCCAAAACAGGGTTTGAGACTTTACCCTCCACGGTAACGGACTTGCTTGAAGTATCCGCAGGCAGCCCAGTTTGATTTCTCACAGATTCTGCCGGGTCACTCGATAATGTTTTGCTTAATTGCGTATTGCCCGGCAGCACAGCTTGATTTGTCACCTGCTCTGTTAAATCACTCGATAAGCTATTGCTTAATCGCGTGTCGTCAGGCAGCTCAGCTTTATTTGTTACCTGCTGTGCCGGATCACTCGATAGTTTATTGCTTGATCGAGTGTCGCCTTGCTCGTCTGGTAATTGTCCGCCCGCTTTATGCTCAGCCGCGGATACCGGATCTTTAGAGGTAGATTCCGTCTGGGTATTCTCCGCAGCTTGATTGCTCATGAGTTCTCGAGCGCGTTTTAGCTCAACACCAAAAGGACTTTTTGGCACTGACTTACCAACAGATGAATCAGCTAGCTCAACGTCTATCGCAACCGCCGATTTTTTCGAAATCTGTAAAATATTTCCGTCAGACTCAAGCATTAGTAAACTCTCAGTCGTGATCCAAATGAGGTGATTGCATACAAATCAAACGCGCCAGCTCATCCATATCCCCTCGCGCTAGCGCTTCCTGCTTGTAGGCATCTTGCACGCACTTTTGATCGTACATACTGGCAATGGCATTTTGCTTGGCTTCAAACACCCGCCACTGCGCCGCACAGTTATCCGCATCAATATTGAGTGTTTCGATACGATCTGACAGCTCTCCTATTTGCTTATGCAGCTGGGTCACGAAGGTTTGACGATGAGTGAATAGAGCAGCGAGATTATCAATGCTGTCAGCTGGATCTTCTTGATAATATCCGGAGTAATCCATCAACTCGGATAGCTGCTGAGCAAGATAAGCAATAGAGCGTCTTTTTTGCTGCAAGGCAGCGAGCTGTTGCTCAGTCTGTAATCGCGAAATTGAAAGCAAAGACTCTAGTTTGGACATAGCCAGGATACAATCTGTTTGTGTTGTTACCTAACAATGTCGGCAGACTGGCGTTTCCAGACAGGTAATTTATACAAGTAACCCGTTAGCTTTCACTACCGGATTCAGCGTTTAGCTGTAGCGCAATAGACAACTGCTCACGCGCCTGATCAAGACTGACTTTTTCGCCTAATTCCTGCTGCAAATAACGTTGTAGATTAGGCCATATTTGCACCGCTGTATCGAGCTGATCATCGCTTCCTTGCTGATACATACCGACCTTTATCATGTCGGCATTTTGTTGATAGATAGCTGAATAGCGCATGGCCTGGCTAACCATCTGCTGCTGGTTTTCTGGAGTAACGGCGTTTTTTGTTCGACTAACAGAAGCACCTATATCTATCGCCGGATAGTGGGCGGCGTCGCTTAGAGTTCTGGATAACACGATATGCCCATCTAGTACTGCACGGGCTGCATCGACAATGGGGTCATTTTGATCATCACCTTCTGCTAACACTGTGTATATTGCCGTTATCGAGCCACCGCCAGAGATACCGCCAGCGCGCTCCACTAATTGTGGTAACAGTGAAAACACCGAAGGCGGATAACCCTTACTTGTTGGCGGTTCTCCAATAGCCAGACCAACCTCGCGTTGTGCTTGCGCAAATCGTGTTAGAGAATCCACCATCAGTAAAACCTGTTTATTGGCAGCCCGGAATTCCTCCGCTATCGCGGTAGCCAACATCGCACCTTGCAATCTGAGCAAGGGGGCCTGGTCGGCAGGAACTGCAACAACTACGCAGCGTTTCATACCCTCCACACCCAAAGTCTCTCGAATAAAATCGTTAACTTCACGACCTCGCTCTCCAACCAGAGCCAGCACAGTAACGTCCGCTTCACTGTATTTGCTCATCATCCCGAGTAAAGCGCTTTTTCCCACTCCGCTACCAGCAAAAAGGCCAACACGCTGGCCCCGGCCTAATGTCAACAAACCATTAATACTTCTAACACCTACATCGAAGGCTTCATTTACAGGCGCACGGCTCAAGGGATTAACCGGTTCGGAAGAAAGTTCGGTTTGATAACAGCCTACCAGCGGCCCCTTACCATCTATTGGTATGCCGTTAGCATCGATAACCCTGCCAAGTAAACCATTGCCGGCGCTAAACCGTAAGCCATTGGCAACCAAGCTAACCCGAGCCTTTGGGCATAATCCACGAACGGGCCCCGCAGGCATGAGTAGCGTCCGTCCGTGCTTAAACCCTATGACCTGGGCTTCGATCAACTCGCCGGTCTCTGTCGAAATACGACAACGCGATCCTACTGGTGCATTGCACCCTTCGGCCTGAAGCGCAAGACCAACCGAGCTAGTCAATCTCCCTTGAGTGGATAAATTCTGCTGGTACAAACCCTCTGAGTAACGAACCAATGAATCGCGAAGTTGCTCACAGCTCATGAGGTTTCTCCAAACTCCTGTGTATCAACTCGGTCTGATTGTTCTGATCCATTTGGATTGTCGGCAGCTTTATCGTGACTGCTTGTAACAGATTGGACTAAATCATCAAGACCAGAATACAATATGGAGGCACCTGATTCTACGCGGCAGTCTCCCCGATTTAGATCATTATCGGGCACAAGTTGAGCCTGAATAGAGGTGTTTTCAATATTCTGAATAGCGGTTAGGTCCTCCGGGCTTAGATAAACCGTTGGCGACTCTGCCACTTTAGGTATCTGTGCCAACGCTTTTTTAACAATGTTGGTGATGACGCTATCATGCGTAGTAAGCTCTTGTTGTATCAGCATTTTGGCAATGGCTTTCGCCAATAAAACTATTTCTTGCTCGATATCCGAATCCATTTGGTATTTTTGTGGCGCCAAACTATTTAAAACGGAAACCAAGGCATCAACAGCACTGGTATCTACTGTCGACTGACTTGCTTGTAAGCCGGCAGAGTGCCCTTCATCGTAGGCCTGCTGCAGCATGTCCGCCGACGGGCTGGCGATTGCAAGGCTGGCATGAGGATTATCAACTTTAATCTCATCGTCTTCATCTGGAGCTTGCAAGCTGTCATGACTCTCAGCTACCAATCTACGTATGGTCACATCATCATTCGCGAATGAGCCCACTGTCTCTTGCGATTGACCCAACTGCTCTGGCTTCTTATCGTCTAAATCAGATAAATTTGGTGCTCGCCATTTTTTAACCAATTGGGACTCTTCTGTTGATAGATCTCTAAACAAAATCGTCTCCCTTGCTGCTGAGCGCTATTTTTCCTTCTTCGGCTAAGGTATTGGCCATTTTGATGATCTCGCGCTGTGCCTCTTCCACCTCTGACAACTTAACAGGCCCCTTAGCATCAAGATCATCCTTCAACAACTCAGCAGCACGTGATGACATATTTTTAAATATCTTGTTCTGCATTTCTGGCGTCGCACCCTTCAACGCGAGTATTAACTGCTCACTGGTGATGTCACGTAAAAGCGTTTGCATGCCCCGATCATCCAGTGCCAATAGGTTTTCAAAGATAAACATGCCTTCTTTTATCTTGTCGCACAGTTCGCTGTCGAGCGACTCTATTTCTTCAATTATTTTCTCTTCAGCCTCTTTCGATACACTATTAAGAATCTCAGAGGCGACACTAACACCACCAACACCAGACAATTCAACATCAGAGTTATTTTCGAAAACCTGTTTAATAATTTCATCTAGTTCGATTAACGCGGATGGGTGCAGTGTATCCAGACGTGTGATTCGAAGAATCAGATCAGAATGCAACTCTTCGGGCAATTTGTTTAAAATCTCGCCCGCCTGCTCACTCGGTAGCTGGCTAAGTACCGTTGCGATAATTTGCGGGTGTTCATTAGCAATTAGTTTCGTTACTACGGAAGCATCCATCCACTTTAACGAACTCAGCCCTGATTTTTTCGTACTACCTTCAATACGTGACAGAACGCCGTTAGCTTTGTCTTTACCTACCGCTTTAGTTAATGTCGACTTAAAATAATCCTTCGAGCCAAAACCAAGTGAGGATTCCTTACCGATACGATCGATAAAACGATCCAGGGTATGACCGATCTCATCTTGCGACACGCCGCTGATAGCCGCCATAGCCTCACCAAGCGACTGTACTTCGTCGGGTTCCATAAACTGTAGTATGCTCGAGGCCTCATCTTCACCAAGTGCCATTAACAAAATGGCGGCTCGAGCTGAGCCGGATAGATTTAATGATTCTGTGCCCGCATCATTTGTTAAATCTTCAGCAGCATCCATTATCGATCTCCCACCCAATCTTTCACTAACATAGCGACCCTCTTGGGATCCTCAGCGGCCATAGCTCTAGCCATATTTAAAATGTCTCCGTATACAACAGGAGGAGAGTCAAGTGCAGTTCTGTTTTCAGATTCCTCTGTAGAACCATCACCTTCCTCGTCCTGATCCTCCAGCTCAACAACCTGTTCGGCTGTCAGTTTCTTTACAGCTGGTCTCAATATCAGAAGCACAATAAGCAGGACGGATAATCCGATTAACACCTGCTTTACCATGTTCCACAGCCAACTTTGCTCCCAAACCGGTGGCGGTTCTACTGGCGTAATTTCTTCTGTCGGTTGAAAGGGCCGGTTGAAAACGACAACGCTATCTCCACGCGCTTCGTTGAATCCAATCGCCTCTTTTGCTAATTGTCCAAATTCTTCAATATCAATATCACTTAGGGACTGAGCCACTACTTCGCCATCTTCTCCGACGGCTTCCTGGTCATCGATAACGACGGCCACAGACAGACGCCGGAGCTCTCCGAATTCGTTACGAGTATGGGTAATGGTTTTGTCTAGTTCGTAATTTCGCATCGCGCTACTGGTTTGATTAACGGGTGTACCGTTTTCGCCATCAGCGGCATTCGGATCATCTTGAGCGCCATTACCTTGATCTACAACAGCGGCGGCGGGAGGTTGGTTGGTCAGAGCACCAGGGATTCCCGCGGCGAGGCCGTTCGTGGTTTTTTGGTCGTCTAAGCGTTCGCTGCGTAGTTGCGCCGGATCAGGCTCAAATAACTCCTGCGTTTGCTCATTTTTAGTGTAATCAAACTCCGCAGTAACAGTTGCCCGTACCCGACCCTTGCCAACTATAGGTGTTAAAAGGGTTTCAATTCGTTCAGCATAAAGTTGTTCAAGCTTTCTAGCATATTGAAAATGTTCACGCCGCGCGCCGACAGTGGAGTCTGAATCTGTTGACAAAAGCCTCCCCCATTGATCGACAACAGTTACTTGCCCAGACTCTAAATAAGGGATACTCGACGCCACCAGATTTACAACAGCGTTAACCTGTTCATCTTCAATGTATCGCCCCTGCTTGGCTTTTACCATGACGGACGCAGAGGCACTTTCTCGATCTCTGACAAATACAGATTGCTTGGGTAAGGCAAGATGTACCCTTGCAGCGTCAACATTTAGCATGCTGCTAATGGTTCTGCTTAGCTCAATTTCAAGGGCGTGTTGATATCTAGCCGTTTCGGTAAAATGACTGACGCCTAAAGATGGCTCTTGGTTGAGCAACTCCAGGCCAATGGGTGAATTTTCCGTGATACCACCTGCAGCAAGATTCAGCTGTATTTGTGATAACTCATCACGCGGAACCAAAACCAATCCTGTAGACGGATCTATTTTGTATTCTGTCTGACTGGAACGAAGAGCATCGATAATCTCTAATGCATCTTCACGG
The DNA here is from genome assembly GCA_019634245.1 of Gammaproteobacteria bacterium. The sequence goes on along the minus strand of JAHQVR010000109.1, from coordinate 5,225 downwards.
TTAACACTTTGAGATACAGGCACATAGTCGGGCTTCATTGACCAAACTATCAGCCCTATACCTAAAGTCATCGCCGATGCTAGCGTTATCAACGCACCCAGCTGGGGTGACGATAGTCCCTGAGCAAAAAGTGTATCCAGCGTTCTGCTCGGAGCTACTACCGGTGTACCCGAAGGGTTATTTTCACTACTCATATTATATGATTCTTAAGATTATCGTTTCTAGAGTGGCATGTTCATGATGTCTTGGTACGCCGACACCATTTTGTTTCTAACTTGAGTCAATGCCTCAAAAGATACTCTAGCCTTCTGCATCGCGATCATAACGTCAGCAAGTTCAACATTCGGGTCACCAGCATCAAATGACTGCATTAATTTGGTTGCCTCATTACTTCGCTCATTAACTTTTTCCAAGGTGGATTTCATAACCTCAGAAAATTCCACATCTTGAATCGGTTTGCTACCTTCGCTCTCCGGCACGCCTGCATCTTGTGCCATCGCGCGAAGCTGAAGTAATAGTGCATTCGTATTTATGGTATTCATGGCATTTTCCGATAGTCAGCTATTGTTCGTTTAGCTAGCCATACTTTCTAGATAACAAAGTCTATAACGATATATCAGGGGACGACGCCGAGAGCATCCGAGCTTTTTTTTGCATCAGTTCGGCTTCTTCAAGCTGATTCATTTCAGTTAACAACAAAGAAAACGCGCGGGTATTTCTACTATCCAGTTCGTTTATCCCCAGCGCTATACGCCCGTGATTTAAGGCAGTATCAAGGTCACCGCTCGACTGGTAGGCCCGCATCGCCAAAGCATGCGCATCGGCACTGTGCGGAACTAACTCAAGATTATTTTTTACAGCCCTCAACGCCTCTTTCAACGCTTCTTGCTTGTTACCTTCCCCTTCTAACAGGTATCTGCTCAAACTTAATTCCGCTCGCAAGGAACTACTAACGGGATCTCCATTGTCATCGATTGATATGCAGTTTTCATTAGTTTCTGCTTTGTAGGGATACGCTTTAATCGAAAACAAACAAGCCATTGTTTCGGAGTATTTTGCTTGGCTCTTGTAGTTTGTTAAAAGTGGCCCGTCTTTTTGCACAATTCGAGCAGTAGCCAAATTGACTTCTGCGATATTATTTTCGGCTAAACCAGCATCAAAACCTCCCTCTATTTTCAACTCATCGCTATAAACAATTTCGCCTGATGCAGCATTAGCAAGATTAATAGTCAACTTTCTCGAATCTTTCATAATCAAAGCGTCCAGGACAATTTCGTAGTCCTCAGGCCATTTCTCAGTCAGTTCATAATCATGCGTAGAATTAAGCACTTGAAAGTGATCAAACTTAGATAAGACATGCACCATCGAACTAAGCAATGATTTAGACAAGCCATCTTCACGGTTGTTCGTCCGAACAACTACAGTCGGTAACTTGGGTCGAGGTCGTACGCGACTAGCGCCATTTGAACTAGCTAATTGCAATACGTAGTGATCTTGCTCCGTTACGTCAGCCTGCTCCACTACATCGGGCCTTTCAACTTCATTATCAAAACCCCAAAACACGGTGAGCAAAGCAAGAATAATAAACGCAGCTGATACTTCTTTATAAGCCACGAGCTTTTTAATAACGTGTGAGCCGATCGCTTGTTTATCCGGTTGGTCTTTAAGAGCACCCCCAATTGTTAAATCTACGGCGCTACCTTGTGCAATTGGCATCGATGGTTCTGGTATTTCAGGAGCCGCCGTAGAAGGTAACTTCTCACTGGCGGATACCGCTGGAGGTACTGGTTCGTCATCTTCTGAATCAATTAAAGCTGAACCAATTCCGGCGCTCTCAGATCGAGAAATATATTGGGATGTTTCAGAACAACCAGCTGACGCAATTGGAGATGCACCAGCAAATCCAGTGGATACCGCGGCATTGTTATCTTCAGCGGCAGTTACCGGGTCGGAGAAAATCGGTTTATACGAACCAGCTCTTATCTCGATGATTTTTTCATGATTGCCGGTACGGGCATAGTACTCAGTTAATGCCGTGCGCAGTCGTTTAGCCAATACGCGCACGGATGGATCATTTTGCGGATCAAAAGAGGTATCTTTTCCGAGCGCATCAACACCGACTGTATAAGCTTTAATCCGATCGGCGTTACCTTCCAGCGCTTCTACTACCACATAGCGTAGAAATGCTGACATTTGGGGAGAGCCAGCGAATTTCGCATCGGCCAACACGTTATCAAGCGACCGCATAATTGCTGATTGCTCTGATTCACTTAACATCAATTATTATCCTATTGCGTTGTTACACACTGAGTTAGACAGTGGTGTAAATGCAATATCGATACACTAATTAACATCGATTAACATGTAGAACATATACACGCGCAAAAAGAGAAACTGGATAGTTCTCTGATGTGTATTCAAACAAACTACAGTTGCTTGAGATCAGCTAACTGTTTTACCTTTTATATGCAGTGCTTTGTTCGTAACTGGGTAATAGATCGTTATGCGTAACAGGTTGCAACCCGTTACCAACGTAGCACGCGTAACAGTGGCAAATAACGGGTTAAATGCCAACTGTGTCCGTACCTATCCATTAGACTGAAAGCGCACAACGTTACTTGTCTTCTGTTGGTCGAGAATGGAGAAGGTGCTGGAACAAGATTTCGCCCAAAATTTGGCGAACGCCGGATGCTTTGTACCTTCACTGAGTAACTCTCCAGGCTCTAACCAATGGTATTGGCTTGCGGCAGAGCGAACCTGGCGGCTGGTTACACGAATCATTAAGTGATGCGGGGTGAACTGAGTAGGATGTATCAAACCACTTGCGGCCACAGATTCTTTTAGGGCTTCTAAGGTATTGCGATGGAAATTCGCAACACGCTTGTACTTATGCTCCACATCCAGCGCTCGATAGCGGCCTGGATCTTGAGTAGCCACGCCTGTTGGACAGTGCCCAGTGTGACAAGCTTGAGCCTGTAAACAACCCAAAGCAAACATAAAGCCGCGTGCCATATTACAAGCATCTGCTCCCAAGGCGAAGACCCGTGCAATATCAAAAGCGCTAATTAGCTTGCCGGAGACAATGATCTTGATCTCGTCACGAATGTTAAGCCCCACCAGGCTATTATGAACCAGCATCAAGCCTTCTCTTAAGGGCGCACCCATATGATCAGCAAATTCAACCGGTGCGGCGCCCGTACCACCCTCAGAACCATCAACCGTTATAAAATCCGGTAAGATCCCAGTATCTTGCATAGCCTTGGCTATCGCAAAGAACTCCCATGGATGGCCTACACAAAGTTTGATGCCAACTGGCTTGCCGCCAGACAGTTCCCGAAGCTTGCCAACAAACTCCAGCAGCTCGATCGGTGTATCAAATTCGCTATGCTTTGCCGGGCTTATACAATCTTCACCCATGGGCACGCCACGAGTTTCAGCGATCGATTGGGTTACCTTGGCAGCTAGAAGAATGCCGCCATGACCGGGCTTGGCCCCTTGAGATAGTTTTAGTTCGATCATTTTTACCTGATCAAATGCAGCGGTAGTTTTAAACTGCTGTGGATCGAAGTTACCAGCACTATCCCGGCAGCCAAAATAACCACTGCCTATTTGCCATATCAGATCTCCACCATGTAACTGGTGGGATTTCGAAATAGCTCCCTCGCCCGTTGTATGAGCGAAGCGGCCTTGCTTCGCGCCACGGTTCAACGCTTCGATTGCATTAGGCGACAGTGCACCATAAGACATCCCTGAAATGTTAAGAACCGAGCAATCATAGGGTAGCGAGCAATTGGACCCACCCACTTTTATTCGAAACTGCCCATCGTCTATTTGCGTTGGTGAGATGGAATGATTCATCCACTCATGTCCAATTTGTTGCAGGTTTTTAAGTGTTCCAAACGGCCTTAAGCCTTCTATATCCTTTGCACGCCGATATACCAAGGTGCGCTGTTCGCGAGAATAAGGTACTTCATCGTGATCACTCTCCAACAAATATTGACGTATCTCGGGTCGGAATCGTTCAAACAGATACCGAAACCGCGCAACGACTGGATAGTTTTTGAGTACAGCCCGTCTTTTTTGGGTGATGTCATGCACTCCAACCACAGAGCCAAGCAGACTGATAGCCAGAATCACTCCACCCCATAATTTATACTCAGAGCTAAGCGCAAGGCCAATCGGCATACAAAGAAATACGCAAAGCAAAGGTATGTAACGTGCATTCAACATTGTGACTCTCTCATCAGACCCGCTATTTTTACTCAGCTGAACCGCCTTACTACGACCATCAGCATTATGAGTAACAGCAACAAAATTACGTTAGCTACCTGTTAACCTATATAGAGATAGGTCGCAAAAAATTGCGAGATCAACGTCATCAACTCGCATCGAGTAGAATAAAGTCGATACGCTAGAGAACTTGCATCGGCGCACTATAAGAAATATTAATCACCGTGGGGATAGATAACCTACGTAATATATCCCGGTAACTTTGAGAAATATTTCGCCAGAAATATCCGAAAAAGTCACTATGGTGGTTAATACGAAAAGTGCTGAGGTATTGTCTGAGTGGTGATGCGGGCACGAAGAATTGAAACCTGGTTTCGTAAGACAGGTAACGGTATTACGTCAATAGGCTTTAACACGCTATGTTTAGCGAGCTATCACTCAGCTGAGTAGTGTGACTCTCGAGACAAATAAAACGCGAAATTTTTTTTAACTTGCTACTTCTGCCGTAGGTATGTCGGAAACCACTCGCCCGCATTTTCTTTCTCAAGCGACCAGATATTAAGTTCATAGCCTTTCGATTCCAAATAAGCCGCTATCTTTTGTCTGTATTCTTCCTGGGATTCTTCTGGTTTCGGCCAATATCGCGAATCTTCTAACACCAATCTCGCCACTTCCAGTTCTTCTTCTGTGACATTAGTCACTGGAATTAGCTCAAAGGCCATTTTGTATTCATCGCTGAATAAGGCCTCACTCATCGGTGATCTTCTATATTTAGGTTCGCACGATCGACAAACAACAATGTTGGGGTTGGCGCCGTTGGCCAACAAAAAATCAAACGCGGCTTTATTTCCGTAAGATATCGCACACATCAACGGGGCGGAATAAGACTGCGAAATACCTGTCTTGATGCGATTAACATCGCCACCCATTTTTACTGCATGCTTTAAATATTTTAGTCTCCCTGGCTGTGTAACATCACACATCAACCAATTTTG
>JAHQVR010000108.1 GCA_019634245.1 Gammaproteobacteria bacterium | reverse complement strand
TTAGTTTCCCGAAGAGCACCTCGCCTTCGTTGAGAACTACTATCGGACTTCAAGCTTGCACACACGTTGCCTCTAATATACTTCTGTGTAAGAAAACCCAAAAGCCCCATTACAGGCGGCTCTGAGCGGAAAATTTATTTCACGCACTGGCGCTTTTTTGTGGCATTCGTTGGCTTTTGGTTGAGTGTGATGCCGGTGAGGCAGACCGAATTCGTTAGTCTACGAACGCTCTTTCCAACACAAACTGCCTGGGATCTGAACGTGAGCCCTCTTCCAAACCGTACTGCTCTAAGAGGGTTGTGATCTCACGATTAAAACCCTTGGAACCACACACCATGGCGCGATCGGTATGCGGAAAGAGTCCGTCAAGGCCTAGGTCGTCAAACACCATTCGGTTTTTCAGCAATGTGGTAATCCGCCCCGTACTGGCCCGGCCTTCCCTTGTCGTCTTTGGGTAATAAACCAATTTGCTCAAGTGCTCACTGCCGATCAGTTCGAGCAAGATTTCATCGTGCTGCAACTGCTGCATAAGTTGCTTGCCGTAGTCGAGTTCTACCCGTTTACGACAAGTATGAGTCACGATAATTTGCTCAAACTTCTGATAGGTTTCAGGATCCCGCAAAATCGATGCAAAGGGCGCGATTCCAGTGCCCGTTGCAAACAACCACAACCTTTCACCCGGAAGCAATGCATCAACTAACAGGGTTCCCACTGGTTTTGGCTTCAACAATACGTGGTCGCCCGGTTTGATGTGTTGTAGCCGAGAAGTTAAAGCACCATCGGACACCTTGATGGAATAGAACTCCAATTCTTCATGCCAGGCTGGGGAGGCGATCGAATAGGCCCGCATCAAGGGTTTCTGCACACCAGCTGCCGTATCCTCAGTCATTAACCCCAACATGAGGAATTCGCCGGATTGGAATCTCAGGGACTCTGGACGAGAGGTGCGAAACGAAAACAGGCTATCAGACCAATGCTTTATGTCGGTCACTGTTTCAGTGCTGAAATCCATTTGAGTTAGTCTCTATGTTGTACTTAAATAGATTGACTCAATCGAGTTTGATAATCATGAGCCCGCCAATCCGCACGGAATAACCATTGGTGTGCGGGTTGCCGGGCGGCTAACTCTGCGCTGATTTCTACTTCATCAAAACCAGATCGACGCGCCATGGCGTATTGATCGGCAATCAGGTGACCAACTGCACGCAGACGACCTTGGTATCCCATCAATCGAATTAACCGCGCCACTGTAAACCCGCGTCCATCGGAGAACGAAGGAAAGTCCACTCGAATCAATTGCAACGTGTCGAGATGATTTGTCAGCGAACTAGGATCCACATGGCTAGGCAGATCAATGGCCACTGCGGGGCCCGAATCGATGCTTTCGTCATACTCCTCGATCTGCCCAAGCCAATCGTCAGTGCTAAAACCGCTATCAGTGACTAATATGCTCATACTTTCCTTTGGTCCGTTGTTAGTGCGAGGAATTCACTGAGGATGAACAGCGACTTTACCAACCTCATAGAACCGTAAACCTCAATACCTACGCTGCGTTACTCGCTGGGTATAGCGTGGCTTTGAACGGTGTCATACCAACTCGCCGGTAGGTCTCAATAAAGCTCTCCGCTCTACAGCGTCGCAACTCCAGATACACCTTGATAATCCGTTCGATGGCCGGCACTATTTCCAGATGGGAAAATCCGGGGCCAGCGCGATCGCCTAGTGCCGCATTTTCTGTCGCATCTCCACCGAGAGTGATTTGATAGTTCTCTACACCGGCGCGATCCAATCCGAGTATCCCGATGTGAGCCACATGATGATGGCCACACGCATTAATGCAGCCAGAGATCTTGACTTTGATATCGCCAATCTCATGCTCAATCTTGAGTTCATCAAATCGTTGCGCAATTTGCTTGGCTACAGGAATCGAGCGAGCAGTCGCCAGCGAGCAGTAATCCAACCCCGGGCAGGCAATGATGTCGGAAATGAGACCGATGTTTGCTGTCGCTAATCCATGAGTCTTCAATATTCTATGAATATTGGGCAAATCGGCCTTGTGTACGTGCGGCAATACAATGTTCTGCTCATGACTGATTCGCAGCTCATCATACGAAAACGATTTTGCAAGGTCAGCTAACACACGCATTTGGCCCGACGTCGCATCGCCTGGCGTTTGACCATGCTCTTTTAACGATACCGTGACAAGCCGATAGTCGTTGTGTCGGTGGGTAGTGGTATTCCTGTCATACCATTGCTTAAACTGCGGTTTGGATTGATAAGCGTCACTAAAGAAAGAAACATCGCGCTCAGCGAACGGTGGCACCGAGAATTGAGACTCAATCGCTGAAAGTTGACGTTGATCGAATCCCTGGAACGCTTTGGCGATTACCTGATAACGCTGGTCAACCAGGCGTTTGAACTCCTCCAGACCAGTTTCTCGGAGCGTGATTTTTATCCGTGCCTTGTATTTGTTATCACGTCTGCCCCACGTGTTATAGACACTTAATATGGCCTCCAAGTAAGGCAACAAACTCTGCTTGGACACATAGTCGTTTATCACCTGGCCAATGACGGGCGTCCGCCCTAGCCCACCACCGACCAACACTCGATAACCGATGTCTCCATTTTTAGCTACTGCTTGCAGGCCGATGTCATGGGCCTTAGTCACCGCCCGATCATTCGGTGATCCAGTGACAGCTATTTTAAATTTACGCGGTAAAAATTGAAATTCGGGGTGGTCCGTAGACCACTGTCTTAGCAGTTCAGCAATGGGTCTAGGGTCTTCAAGCTCATCCGCTGCCGCTCCAGCAAAATGATCTGAAGTAATGTTGCGAATCGTGTTGCCAGAGGTTTGAATGGCATGCAGATTGACTTCGGCAAGTGCCTCCAAAATGTCCGGTACGTCAGCGAGCTTGGGCCAGTTGAATTGAATATTCTGACGGGTGGTAAAATGGCCGTAACCTTTATCCCACCTTTCCGCAATCGCCGCCAACTGTATTAACTGATTGGAATTGAGTGTGCCGTAGGGAATGGCAACACGCAGCATGTATGCATGCAGTTGCAAATATAGGCCGTTCATTAAACGAAGCGGTCTAAATTCATCTTCGGTTAACGACCCATCAACACGGCGCGCCACTTGATCACGAAACTGCGCATTCCGAGCTGCAAGAAACTGTTCGTCAAATGCTGTGCTCTGATACATACTCTTTATCGCACCTCTTCCTGCTTTCCATGAAAATAATTGGTAGGACCTGCGGTGCGAATTCGCTCTCGAATGTGGGAGGCCTGCACCCCCTTACTTCCCGACTGCACTTCTATGAGATAGGCCCCAACGACGTCGCCAGCCCCATCAATGATTCTTTTCAGTGCGGCGGAGGCCTCTGAGTCATCATCGAACACCAAGGCCTTCGTCAGGTCTTCTGTAAAGGTGCCCATTTGGGTATAAAAAATCACTTCACCGGTTTGAAGATCATTCCCTGTTAACACCTGCTGGACTTCTGACTGAGCCATGGGAATACCCCTGTATTGTCTACCTGAAACTGAGCACATAGATTGACGATCAATATAGAATATTTTCCTAATTTAGCGCTACAATATTGGCAATTTAAGAATATATTCATTAAATTCTACAAATTATTAGAATATTAATTCAATTTCAACGGGATACTAAGAATGCCTAAAGCCCTCGACGCCACCGATCGGAAAATACTTCGCCTTCTTCAGGAGGACGCATCCCAATCGTTGGATCAAATGGCCAAAACCATAGGGTCGTCGAAAACGCCTGTCTGGAATCGAATTAAGAAACTGCGCGCCAACGGGGTGATTAAGCAGCACACAGCCCTGCTCGATCCCGAAAAGCTCGGATTTGATGCCTGTTTTTTTGTGTTGGTGCGTACCGCAGAGCACGAAGCCAATTGGCAAAAGCGGTTTCTTAAAAGTGTTCAAGCAAGGCCGGAGGTGTTAGAAGCACATCGCCTGGCAGGAGACATCGATTACATACTTAAGGTCGTAGTACCCAACGCCAGAGCCTATGATGACTTTTACCAAGCGCTCATTGCAGATGTGAAAATCTACAATGTCACCGCGCTATTATCGATGCAGGAGATCAAACACACGACCGCTCTCCCCGTATAAATGAACTGTATCACCCTGAATTCGGGGATTCGAATCCTTTGATCCACATTGCTATAGAATCGAGTGATGTACGCAACGGCAGTGACGACTATTAAATGAATACACCTTCCAGTTTTGATAGAGGCACGACCGGCATTATCATTTGTGATCATGGCAGTCGTCGCGCGCAGTCTAACGACAGCCTCAAGGACGTTGCAAAACGATTTGCCGAACGATTCTCCGAGGAGTGTCAAATCGTCGAACCTGCTCACATGGAGTTGGCAGCACCGGATATCGCAACCGCTTATGCTTCGTGTGTGGCAAGAGGCGCCAAGCACATCATCGTGCTACCTATGTTTCTTGCTCAAGGTAGGCATTGGACGAGGGATATTCCCAGCCTTACCAGCCAGGTGGCGGTGAGATTTCCAGACACGACTTATCAGGTTGCCGAACCCTTAGGCTTGGATGATTTGTTATTGGACTTATTAAAAAAGCGCTTAGATGCAAACGACCAACCTGTCATTGCCAGCGGAGAAGCAGACCCTCGGCTAACAGATACTCCACCCACAGAACAGCGAATCCAATGCAGCGCCTGCCCATTCGTTCTCGATAGGAAAACCGGCACAGTTAAGGTAAAGCCAGGTAGCGTTTTAGACAACTAGGGTCGATTTCAGTTCGCCTCCATCCATTAACTGAGCAACCCAACTCAGCGCTACAACAACGTGGCTTTATTTTTAGTTCGACTTGCGTAAAGCCACGAGGTAATACGTTCAGCTTTGATTCAATCTCTCATGCAATATTCTGGCTGCCCGCACCTGCCGCCTGCCTAGAGTCCACTTAACATACATGTGCCAACGATACTGCCAACTGTTAGGTACGCATTTACGCCAAACGCCTCGAAACAGTTGCGTCACACCGAATTTATTCGAAACCACCTTTAGTCGATTTTTCAACCAATCCAGCACTGGTTGTGGAATGATCAGTAGTGCAAATATGACAGCAGAGCTTCCGGCGGTTACGGCCAACACACTAATTGCTATGGCTGTGCGAACCCACAATGGACTATCCATATATCGCTTGAAGAGAGAAAACAGAGCGTCCTTGACAGAGGACTGAATATTGGCAAACCCACGACGCCAAGGTTTGTGGGATTTTATTAAAAGGTGGGAAAACGCTTGTACAAACAATTTGCGAATTTGGATGAACAAGCTGTTCTTCGCCAGCATCAACGTCATCTTAAACGTGATTTGTTTGAGAAGTGCTTTACCCCAGGTGAGTAAGCCCAAGAATAATGGGATGAACAGCGTATCGCGGAACGCTAGAATAGCCACTACTGCGGCGCAAAATGCAATACCAATAGCCGCTAGCCGCTGACTGCCAATTGATTGCGGTTTTTGCAGATTATCGCTCAGACAAGCTCACTCAGGTATTAATATCGTCGGCTTCGTCGGTGACGATTTGCCCTGTTGCTCGGCGCCAGATGATTGCACCTGATAAACCAATACCCAAGAACACAGTGTACAACAGCAAGGCTAACCATTCGATTGATGCTCGGTTGCCGGTTGATACCCAACCTTCCTGCAAAGAAAGATACACAAGCGCTGCAAAGAAAATGGCCACAATGATGGTACCGAGCTTACCCAAGGCTTTCCAAGCTGCGATCAGTAACGCCACATTGAGCAGTACCGCGATAATCCCCACAAGAACCACCCAAGCATCCGTTGGGTTTTCATGATTTTTAATCCAATGAAAAATGGAATTTCCAGTCGGATTATAGGAGCCAAACACGACCACGGCAGCCGCAATCATTCGTGTTACCAGCACACCTGGTGAAGTGCCCTTTAGCGCTTTGATCATTAACTTTCCGGTCAACAGACGTGATGTCTAATTCTAACAACTAAAGATTTAATAGGTCGATTTTAGCTGATATCTGTCAACGGCATGGATCAAATTTATTCTGACTCACCAGAAAAGCATTATCAAAGAGCAGGTTGGAATAGTTTTTCATAGTATTCAGATGCGCGACTAGGCTCTGCCCCTATCCTTAGTTTTGATTCCGATAGTGGGGTTTGATGTCCCGCTTCACCTTCCCAATGTTCTAAAAATGGGAATCATTTAAGGAAAGCCTGACATAGTTTTTCGAAATATTCGGCCGCACGATCTGGATCCGCCCCTGTTCTTAGTTTTGCATCGCGCACAAATTTTTCTTTAAATTCTTTATTAAAATGTGAGGAAAACTTATCAAATCCACTTGGTGTGAAGGCTGAACTAAAGGAAAAATATACAATTTCGAATTCTGCATCAAAAACAATACGCACATCTTTATTCTCATCATAAATACCAAACATGCAATCAAGCTTCCAACCTTTTACAATTCTAAAAATATCCTCAAAGTCAATCTTGTTAGCTGTGTTTGCGTATAAAAAGCTTGAGGGATCGAGACTTAATAAGGTTAATTTACCAACCGCCATCTCACTCAACCAACTGGTAACTAATTCGCTTATCAGACTGCCCTCGTATTGGAGCTTCTTCAGCTCATAAGGATGTTGCATCAAAAAGGCTGAGTTATCATTACCAAGCAGATGACCAATCGTTTTACCCCACGACAGTTCCAAGACCTCCACGGGAACATCTAGATCAATTCCAGCTGCAGTGATAATCGAAATATCTTGAATGTAAAATCCTTTTTCAATCAAATAGTCGTGAATAGATTCGCCTGCCCTTTTCTTAGTGAACCACTCCTCAGAGGCCTCACTGTCGTAAAATTCTTGTATGTTCATTAACCTAGCTATCGCTTCCCACCAGTGACCCCTTAGTAATTGTACCGTCTGGTGATTCTACGCTGTAGCCAGGATGTCCCGTACTGGTCCTTTCTGGGTAAGTTGTTACCTCAGTTCCATCCGGTAGTGTGGCGGTTACGCCGCCTCCACTGTGTTCCTCGACTTCGGCTCCCGGTATATCCCTCAACTCCTCCTCAAACTCCTCTTGAGTTTGGGGAGTTTCCCAACCCTTATTACCAGAGTCGGTTGGAACAGAACCCTCCAATACTTCATCTAGGGCTTCATTACCGGTATTAATTGTGCGAACGTCTTCTCCGTCGGCCGTATCTATGGGATCAGCGGGATCCGTACTGCCAATAGTATCTCCCACATTGACCTCAGTCCCGGTTAGTTCACTCAAGGCAGCTGCATCTTCCTCAGTGGCGGGTCCGTATCCAGTGGGGTTACCATTTTCATCATGACCCGTAGGGACAACGTTTATTCCCGTGTTCTCTCCGTCAACAATCAGTTCACCACTACCATCTTCAGCATTGACAAGTACTTCCATTTGCATATTAGAAGACACTTGATCCGAGCCTTCACCGGCTGGCCTTGGATAAAATAGAGCTACTAGCCCTCCAACGACCGCAGCCCCTGCCGCCGAAGCGCCAGTCGTGACAGGTCGGAGTAAATTACTAACAAACCAATTCCAAACTGATGGCCAAAATGGGGCTGGTGCAACAATCACTGAGCCAGCAGCTAACGGAGAATCGGTATCATCATCATTATCAAAAGACCAATCAGAGTCTTGTCCAGTTAAGGCTTCAAATTCCTCCGGATCACCACCCATCGGTCCATCAGCAGTGTTGTCGGTATGAGTACTCGGATCAACCACAGTGGGTTGAACGGGAGTTGGCACCGCTGCTGGCTCTTCGGTGTCATTGTCATCAACGTCGGGGATAACAGGGGGCCGCTGTTGAGACTGCTGAGTCTCGATCATGTCATCCCAGGCTTCGCCACTACCTCCCTCCGGTCCGTCCGCAGTAGCAGGAACGGAAGTGCCGTTGTCGCTATCGTTGGTTGTGTCGCCTGTTTCGCTCGGAGTTGGAGTTGTGCTCGGAGTTGGCGACCCACCCGTGCCGGGGCTCGAACCTGGCCCAGAATATATGGGCGCGGGACTTGGAGTCGGGCTCGGACTCGGAGACCCACCCGTGCCAGGGCTAGATCCAGGACCGGAGTAACTCGGCGCTGGACTCGGACTTGGTGTCGGGCTCGGACTTGGTGTCGGGCTCGGACTTGGTGTCGGGCTCGGACTTGGTGTCGGGCTTGGACTCGGAGACCCACCCGTGCCAGGGCTAGATCCAGGACCGGAGTAACTCGGCGCTGGACTCGGACTTGGAGTCGGACTCGGACTTGGAGTCGGACTCGGACTTGGAGTCGGGCTCGGACTTGGAGT
>JAHQVR010000012.1 GCA_019634245.1 Gammaproteobacteria bacterium | reverse complement strand
CAGCAAGGTCAAGGTCAGCAAGGTCAAGGTCAGCAAGGTGGTGGTCAGCAACCAGGTGGCCCTGGGCAGCGCCTTCAGGGGCCGCAGTTTCAACCGGGTGAACAAACGGGTGGTGGATCACAAGGTGGGGCCGGTACCGATACCCTGAGAGCTGATTCCACGGGCGCTCAGCGTGGCGGCACGTTCGAATCCGGACGTCGTCAGGGAGCGAATAGTGATCTTCTGCTACCCGAGTCAATGGAAGCGTTGGTCAATGACCTAGAAGGAATAGGACGCAATCAACAAGCGGGAATTGATGAATTGCGCGACCTAGTGGATGAATTGCGGCAAGGCAGTCCTGATGAGGCAGGGGGTGCGGTGCAGAGCGCTCGACTCCAGGCTGAGTACGAAAAAGCCCTGCTGCTGGTCGAGCAGCTTGAAATCGAATTGGCCAAATCAGTAACAGATGCTGCAGGATCGGGTCTTACCGGTAGCGAGGCGGATGCTCGCCCGGGAGAAATCTCCGAATCAGCCTCTGATTATTACCGTCGTTTGAGCAATGGAACTCGCGTCACACCGTAAACCCGTCGCAGTTATTTTGCGTTTCTTTGGCCATTAGATTGGCGAACAAGGGGCGAAATAGGCTAACATCGACAGGTTTTACGGAAGTGTTGGTTTACGCCAATACCCGATTATTTAACTCGCGCTCCCGCATGGCCGCGCCAGCGGCCCGCATGACCGATAAACACTCAATTCGACGCAAGTAATGAGGTGATCCTTATATGAGTTGGTACATGATATTTCCACCCCTTTTTGGGTTGGGAGGCCTTTATGTGGCCTGGACAATCTACAACAAGCTTCTGGCCTATAACGAAGGCGAAGGTAAGCTTAAATCCATCGGTGATGCCATTCACTCAGGTGCGATGGTGTTTATGCATGCGGAGTACAAAAAGCTCGCTATTTTTGCAGCTGTGCTACTGGTGATCATATTCATCTCTGGATTAGGGTTTGGTACAGCTCTGTCTTTTGTTGTTGGAGCGGGCACATCGGCTGCGGCGGGTTATCTGGGTATGTACTCAGCGACTAAAGCCAATGTACGAACCACTGTGGCGGCGTCTGAAAAAGGATCGTCTGAAGCGCTTACTGTGTCTTTTTTTGGCGGTTCAATAATGGGTCTGTGTGTCGCCTCATTAGGTTTACTTGGCCTCGGATTTCTGTACTTAATCTTTGGCGGCAACCCTGATCATGCGCATGCGATTCATGGCTTTGGTATGGGTGCTTCGAGCGTGGCTCTATTCTCTCGTGTAGGTGGTGGTATTTTCACCAAGTCTGCTGACGTGGGGGCCGATCTGGTAGGGAAGCTCGAAGCAGGTATCCCAGAGGATGATCCAAGAAATCCAGGTGTTATCGCGGATAACGTTGGAGACAACGTCGGTGACGTTGCCGGTATGGGCTCGGATATTTTTGAATCCTATTGCGGTGCAATGATCGCGACGATTGCAATTGCTTCAACACTGGCGGCTGCCAAAATTGAGTCGCTTGGAACCACTCAACCAGCATTGATGTTCCTGCCATTGGCGCTTGCCAGCCTTGGTCTGCTGTGTTCGATTCTCGGCATTAACATTGTTCGAAAGAAGTCCAACGAAGCGCCGGAGAAAGCGCTGCGAATGGGGCACCAAATTTCAGCCGCAGCGCTGATTGGCGCTGCTCTGTTACTTATCTTGATTATGGGTATCAGTATTAAGGTTTGGTTCGCTGTGGTAGCGGGAACCGTTGGTGGCGTAATCATTGGATTAGTTACTGAGTATTACACCGCGATGAAGCCGGTACGCCGAATTGCTGAATCTGGTAACACGGGAAGTGCGACGGTCATCATTACCGGCTTAGCTGTTGGTATGGAATCTGTCGTGATCCCGATTCTCACCATTTGCATGATTATCTTCGTATCAACCTCAGTCGCTGGTTTGTATGGCGTGGGAATAGCCGCCGTTGGCATGCTGGCAACCGTAGGTATGACAATGGCCCTCGATGCGTATGGTCCAGTAGCGGACAACGCTGGTGGTATTGCTGAGATGGCTGCGCTGGGTGATGACGTTCGTGAAATCACTGATGGTCTGGATGAGGTAGGCAACACTACCGCTGCGATTGGTAAAGGTTTTGCGATCGGCGCAGCAGCTCTGGCCGCACTAGCCATCATCGCAGCGTTTGTAGAAACCATGAGTGCACGAGCACCAGAGTTCTCTCTGCAGCTGTCTGATCCGATGGTGTTGATCGGGCTCTTTATCGGTGGTCTGCTGCCGTTTCTGATTGCTGCGATTACCATGACAGCTGTTGGTGATGCTGCGATGGAGATGATTGAGGAGATTCGTCGGCAGTTTCGCGAGATCCCCGGTTTGAAAGAAGGGAACGCTGAGCCTGATAGTGATCGCTGTGTGGAAATAGCCACGGATGCAGCCTTGAAGAAAATGATTGTACCCGGCTGTATCGCGGTGTTTACACCGATGTTGGTTGGCTTCTTGATCGGCGCGGAAACGCTCGGTGGTTTTCTGGCCGGTGCGCTATTGAGCTGTATCCTGCTCGCTCTGATGATGGCTAACGCCGGTGGCGCGTGGGACAACGCCAAGAAGTACGTAGAGAAGGGTAATTTGGGTGGCAAAGGCTCAGATGCGCACGATGCGACAGTCATTGGCGACACCGTCGGCGATCCGTTCAAAGATACCTCTGGGCCGTCGATGAATATCCTGATCAACGTTATGGCGATTGTCAGTCTGGTTATTGCGCCGGTGTTGAGCCTGTAAAGCACAATAGTTATAAATATTGAGGTACTCAGGGCTTTCGAGTAATCGAAAGCCCTTTTTTTTGGCTCCAATTCAGGTGAATTTCGACTGGATAGAAACTTGCTTGTTCTGCAGGTGACGCTAATACTCAGGCGTGACTGAACTACTCTAGAGATCGTAATCATTACCGCGTGCGCACCGCTAGCGCAGCACCATTCGGAGCCCTTTGAACAATGAGCATTGCAAGCCTGGCAATAGGCAATAACCCACCACGCGATATCAATGTTTTTATCGAGGTGCCTGTGGGCGGTGAGCCAGTGAAATATGAGCTTGATAAAGACTCAGATATGATCGTGGTTGACCGATTTTTGTATACCCCGATGCGCTATCCAGGAAACTACGGATTTATTCCGCACACCATGTCAGAAGATGGCGATCCATTGGATGTCGTCATCTGTAACACTCGACAGATTATTCCTGGTGCAGTCATCAATTGTCGACCCATCGGCGTGCTAGTGATGGAAGACGACGGTGGGCAGGATGAAAAAATTATTGCCGTGCCCTCATCGAGCGTTACCTTGCGCTATGAAAGCGTGAAAAACTATACCGACCTTCCGACCATTACCCGAGAGCAGATTCAACACTTCTTTGAACACTATAAGGATCTGGAGCCAGGCAAATGGGTCCGCATAAGTCACTGGGGTGATGTAGAGGAAGCTGAGCGTTTGATCAGCGAAGCGATAGAAAGAGATGCATCTGACAGCTAATCGCTGGTTATCTTATTAGCCGGTACTGCACTAGCATCCTAGTGCTATTGTCCTTGGCAATAGGCCTTCTGGCAGGAGTAATCGGTTCGATGCTACGGCTCAGTAGCTAATGCAAATACTCAATCCTAGATTCGCGCGGCAAGCTTATCTGTGGCACCATCTGTAGTGCATGGGCCCATCAAAATTTATTCTAATTTCTATTCAATCTATTCCTAATGAGTAGCTGGATAGCGTTCACTATTCTCGCCGCGTTCATGCAGTCGATTCGAACGGCGGGGCAGAAGGAACTCAGCTCCAATCTCACCCCCATGAGTGCCACGTTGGTTCGCTACCTTTATGGCCTGCCGTTGGTGGCCAGTTATCTGGTTCTTTTGCTTGGCGAGCACACCTGGCTAGAAGTCTCCCAAGCGATAAACAATTCCCGGTTTGTGGTGTACGCGACCCTGGCCGGAATTAGCCAGATCGTCGCTACAGTGTTGCTCGTTAAGGTGTTTAGTTTTCGCAATTTTGCTGTGGGCACCAGTTTTGCGAAAACTGAAGCGGTGCAAACGGCGGTGTTTGGTTTGGTGTTTTTTAGCGCTGCGCTAAGCGTCGCAGGTTGGTTGGCCGTATTCATAGGTTTTTTAGGTATTGCTGTGGTGAGTTTTCCTGCCACCTCTCAAGCCTGGGACTGGCGGAATATCGTCATTGGAACGGCCTCAGGTACCGCGTTCGCGTTTACGTCACTGTGGCTAAGAGAAGCGAGCCTGAGTTTAAACACCGATGGATTACATAGCGCGGCGTTAACGCTGTTTTTTATGGTGGTGTTACAAACACTGATTTGCCTTACCTACAGTGTTCTAAAGGAGCCCGGTGAGATTAAAAAAATATCGAAGCGTCGCTTGCTGGCAACTTTTGTTGGCGCGACGAGCGCATTGGGTTCCATTGGATGGTTTACCGCGATGACTTTGCAAAATGCGGCGCTAGTAAAATCGTTAGGTCAGATTGAATTTATATTTACACTATTGATCACTACGTTTTTCTTTAAGGAGAAAATTTCACCACGCGAATTTCTCGGTATGGTTCTGATCGTCATCAGCGTAATTGTTTTGCTTCAGTAACTGAACTGATGGAAAACTTAAGCGTTTTCAACCCTAACAAGGCGATCGAAGCCGCTTGTAGTTTAAGTCTCTGCCTCATTGCAAAGCGCATCAAGCACCCGAGCCCAGCTCCGTATACCTTTATGAAAGCTCTGTAAATCGTATTTTTCATTGGGGGAGTGGATGGCATCATCGTCTAGGCCAAAACCGATTAACAATGAATCCATGCCCAGGATATTTTTTATATGGCCCACCACCGGTATAGAGCCGCCACAGCCGGCAAAGACGGCTGGCTTTGGCCACTCCTCAGACAAGGCCGCGTGGGCTTGTTTAAACTCCGGTGCACTGGTAGGCATGACTGTGGCTCGGGAACTGTCCTTGGACTTGTAGCTCACGGAACAGTCACTAGGTAAGTGAGCTTTAATATAATCTCGTAGCGCTGCGTTGATTTTATCCGGGTCCTGATCACCGACAAGGCGAAAGCTGATCTTGGCGCTGGCTTCTGAAGGGAGTACCGTTTTGAATCCTTCCCCTGTGTAGCCGCCGATAATGCCGTTGACATCGCAGGTCGGTCTGGCCCAGATTTGTTCCAGCACCGAATAGTTTGTTTCGCCAGCGGGCTCAGAGAGCCCAACTGCGTTAAGGAATGCGTCACTGTCATGGTTCAGTGCATTCCACTGTGCTTTGATGGTGTCGGGTACTTCGTCCACACCGTCATAAAACCTGGGCAAGGTCACTCGGCCATCATCGTCGTGTAGCCCAGCCAGAATCTTGTTTAAAACGCGAATTGGATTTCTGGCAGGGCCGCCGTACATACCAGAGTGTAAATCCCTATCGGGCCCGGTGATAGTAATTTGCACCCCGACCATACCTCTGAGCATGGTTGAAATAGCGGGTGTCTGACTGTCCCACATTCCGGTGTCGCATACCATTGCAAGCTCGGCCGTTAGGAGTTCTTTATGCTCTTGCATGAATGGGATCAGCGAAGGAGAGCCACTTTCCTCTTCGCCTTCAAAAAACAACGTGATTTGCGCAGGTAGTTTGCCATGCACTTCCATATAGGCTCGGCACGCCTCGACAAAGGTGAGTAGTTGACCTTTGTCGTCTGCAGCCCCGCGTGCTCGTATGACTTTCCCATCCGCGGTGTCTTCTAATTGTGGATCGAATGGGTCGCTATGCCACAAGTCCAAAGGATCGGCCGGTTGCACATCGTAGTGGCCATAGAATAGATAATGATGGGCACCATCGCCGGCCTTGGCTACGACCATCGGGTGCCCCGGGGTGTCATGGCGTTGGGCAGTAAAACCAATGCCACTCAAAGAATCGACCAACCAATCAGCAGCTTTTTTACAGTCTTGGCTGTAGGCTGGATCAGTAGAGATACTTTGAATGCGCAGAAGATCAAAGAGCCGGTCAATCGAGCTTGGCAAATTGCTGTCGATTTTTTCCAGTACGGGATCGAGTGACTTGGACATAATGAACGATAGGCTCGGATTGCTGTAGGGAAAAGTATAGCGCCGTGTCCGATGAAATACCGATGTACGACGTCTTGTTTGGTGTATCTTGGTCTAAAGACATAAGATGGTGGCGGTTTTACTACGGCTGGATCCTAGCGGGACTTTTAAGGTCTGCGTTGTAGAGGTTAGGTTCTCGTGCCGTAGTATTGAACAAAGAAGCGCATATGCGAAAAATTCGAATCCGCAATCACACGATGCTGATGCAACTGGCAAGCGTGGTGAGACTGGGCTCAGTCAATGTGTCTGTTCAGCTCTTGGTTGAAGCCTGGCAACAAGCCGGTGGTGAGGTGGGGGAGTCGTTTTTCTTACACCACGAATCTTTGTTGGATTGTGGATTTTTAACCGTAACGAAAGAGCCGCCAGGCGTTGATAGCCTGGCTGGTACGTTAACGCAATCCGAACTCGATAGTCAGGTATCGATCACAGACCAGGGTCGAGAGTATCTCGACCGATTCGGTAACCGCTAAGCGGTTTCGATTGCTTTGGCCCTACGTCGTTGTAGCATCCATATAAGCCCCAGTAATAATAACGCAGGTAGGTAGAACACTTCTTTGGGCATTCTGTCTGCGGGTGTCAGTAGTGTCTTTACCACGACGGGCTCATCGCCATAGAAGTCAAACAAATCACCAATCTTTTCGAAATAGGGTGAATCGAACATCGGTTCCTCTACTTGTGCTAATTCACCATCAAGCAGGATCGACAGACCCGCTGACTTCAGGCGTTCCTCTGCGCTGCCTTCTTCGTTGATTTCGATCAGTAGAGTCGTTTCATCGGTTTCACCCGTGTCGAAATTTGGCCCACTGACCACTAACTTCACATCAGAGCCTACCGGGGCGTTTTCTATGATGGAGTAGGTGCTGTCCGGGCTTTCATGGATGTTGGGATCCTGGACTCGGTCTAGCCAATACCCAGGGCGAAACAGCGTAAAGGCGATGAGCAGCAGTGCAGCAGATTCCCATAACCTATTTTTGGTTAACATCCATCCTTGAGTGGCTGACGCAAAGAGCATCATTGCCACTACCGCGACACAAAAGACAAATATCGCTTTTGTCCAATGCACATCGATCAACAGAAGTTCGGTGTTAAAAATAAACAAAAACGGTAGCAGTGCGGTGCGGATATCGTAGGCAAAGCCTTGCACCCCTGTTTTGATCGGGTCACCTTTGGATATGGCTGCGGCGGCAGTGGCGGCCAAACCTACCGGCGGGGTATCGTCGGCCAATATGCCAAAGTAGAACACAAATAAATGGACTGCGATCAAGGGCACGATAAGCCCGCTTTTCGCACCGAGCGAAATGATGACTGGAGCCATTAAGCTAGACACCACGATGTAGTTCGCAGTTGTGGGTAAACCCATGCCAAGTATCAAACTCATCACGGCAACCAGAATGAGCATCACCATCAGGTTGCCACCGGCGAGAAACTCTACGAACTCACCAATGACTTGATGAGCACCGGTGAGCGAGATGGTGCCAATGATCACACCAGCAGCACCCGTGGCAATAGCGATACCGATCATGTTGCGGGAACCGGCGACCATGCCTTCGCCCCATTCGTATATGCCGCGTTTGATGCCCGTTCCAATCGCTCCTGCATCACCTCTAAAGATAGCTTTGATCGGATGTTGCGTGAGTGCAACCGTAATCATCGCTAAGGTTGCCCAAAACGCAGAGTAGGCCGGTGATAGACGTTCCACGATAATGCACCAGATCAAGATAACGATCGGCAATATGAAATACAGGCCGGTTATGGCGGTCTCGCCGGCTTTGGGTAATTCGGTGATTGGCGCATCAGGATCGTCCACCGTTAAATCCGGGTGACGTGAGGCGAGGAAAAGCAAGAACAAATACGAGACGCTGCACATGCCCACAATGATCCAGATCGCATTGTCAGGCGCTGCGGTTTTAATCCAGCCCAAGCCAAAGTAGACAGCTAACCCTAATAAGGCGATGCCTATGAAACCAGACAGCACGCCCAGCAATCGATTCAACCAGGGCTTATCCAATCCGTGTTTAGGCAAACCTTGCAAACCGAGTTTGCAAGCTTCCAGGTGCACTATATAAACCAGCGCGATATACGACACCAGCGCAGGTACCAGCGCGTGCTTGATAATGTCTGTGTAGCTGATACCGGTGAATTCTGCGATTAGGAAGGCAGCAGCACCCATGACCGGGGGTGTTAGTTGACCGTTGGTCGACGAGGCTACTTCAACAGCCCCAGCTTTCTCGGCGGAAAAACCGGTGCGTTTCATCAAAGGTATGGTGAAAGTACCCGTGGTGACGGTATTGGCGATAGAAGAACCGGAATAGAGTCCACTCATCGCAGAGGCGACAACCGCCGCTTTGGCCGGCCCACCACGCAAATGTCCCAGTAGAGCAAAGGCGATTTTTATAAAGAAGTTACCCGCACCGGCTTTTTCCAATATCGAGCCGAACAGGACAAACAGAAATATTAGCGATGCGGACACGCTTAATGCAACGCCGAACACCCCTTCGCCTTGCATCCAGTAGTGCCATAAGGCTTTTCCAAAAGAGGCTCCTTTCCATTGGACAGCATCGGGTAGCCAAGCGGCATGGCCGAAAAACACATAAGCCACAAAAATGCTGGCAACGATCAGCAAAGGTAATCCGAGTGTGCGGTATACCGCGATGGCTAGCACCACCATACCGATGCTAGAAATGATTAAGTCACCTGAAGTAGGCAGACCGGCTCTGCCTGCAATCTCATCTCGTAAGATGACAATATACAAACAACTGATAGCACCCAACGCTGCGAGTAACCAGTCGTACCACGGGATGTAGTTTCTCGGGCTGCTTTTAAATAGTGGGTAGGCTAATGCGGCGAGGATGAATCCAAAGGTTAAATGGATCAGTCGGGCGTCTGAATTAGTCACAATAAAGCTAATACCGGTGACATCGGTTAACCAAAATGGTACGTTCGAGGCGATGTAGAGTTGAAAAACGGCCCAGCCAAAGGCTAGCCCGGTAATCAGTGTCTTTAATGCACCGGTGGGATTTCTGCCACCAGAATCGATGTCTGCTACAAACTGATCAATTTCTTCTTGAGTCAGATTAGATTTCGCCATGAATGTGCCTCGTCTACAACCGACAAGGCCCGGAAAGAACCGGGCCTTGAGGGATGTAATTACTGTCTATAGGTTAGTTCGAATAAGAACTTGGATGAGTTTGACTTACATCCAGCCTCGTTCTTTGTAGT
>JAHQVR010000107.1 GCA_019634245.1 Gammaproteobacteria bacterium | reverse complement strand
TTCAGCGCGGAATGAAAACGCCTGCTTTTAATCAAGGTAGGTATCTGGTAGATCCTGATGGCAGCGGATTGAGTGAGCATGCAGTTCACCATTTCCATGGTTTGGTACTCGATGCTTATCAGTCCGCAATGAAATAGCGATCATGAAACGACTAGAATCGAAAACCGCATTCGTTAGCGGTGGTAGACAGGGTATAGGAAGAGCCATTGTTGATCTGTTTTTTGTCGAGGGCGCTACCGTCATGACTTGTGGCCGAGGACCAAGACCGGCCGATCTCGATGAATCAATTCTGTGGCACACGATGGATGTCGGTAACACCTATGAAGTATCCGCTCTCCCAGAACGAATTGCCGCAGAGCTGGGAGAACTCTCCGTCCTGGTGAATAATGCTGGAATTCAAATAGAAAAGACATTAATCGATACCACCGATGAGGACTGGGATCGTCTTATGGGGACAAATGCGAAGGGAGTATTTTTGCTCTGCCGAGCTTTAATTCCCCAAATGGCAGTAGGTGGATCAATTATTAATATTGGTTCTGTATCAGGCAATGTCGCTGATCCAGGGTTAGCTCTTTATAACGCTTCAAAGGCATTTGTTCATGGACTGACCCGTTCCATTGCCGTAGATCACGGGCCAGCTGTGAGGTGCAACGCGATTTGCCCTGGCTGGATTATGACAGATATGGCGGAAGCGGCATTTTCAGCATCAAGCAATCCCGCTCTGGCTCAAAAGGACGCGTTGGCACGTCATGCTTCCGGCCGATTTGGAATGCCAAGTGATATCGCCAATATGGCCCTTTGGTTAGCATCGGAGGAGTCAGCTTTCGCTACTGGACAATTCTTTACCGTGGACGGAGGATTAACCGCAAGTTCGCCGATCAACACGACACTTTTCTAGATGACCAAACGTATGCGTCGTATCATTTGACGCGACTTTTCGAGTCAGCCCGTTTTTAAATAGTATTCTGGCTCAAGAAAACAGACCGTCCTGGTCCTGCCCGCAAACCTCTATAACAACTTCCGGAAAAGAATCGCCGTTTTGCCAGCTCAATCTCATCCGCTCCCAAACCAAGTATTATCCAGCGTAGCTCAAACGGACACAGTTAAAGGGATCAGTGCTCTCCAGCGCTTTCGCGTTGTTTCGGCAATCGTGCAATCAATCTGTCCAGCTGATTCGCAAAGGCCTGACGATCTTTATGACTAAACGGAGGAGGACCCCCGGATTGAATTCCGCTACCTCGCATAGAGTCCATAAAATCCCGCATATTCAATCTCGCCTTTATATTATGTGGGGTGTATAACTCCCCTCTTGGACTCAATGCCACACCCTGTTTTTCTATCACCTCTGAAGCCAGTGGAATATCGCTGGTAACCACAATATCACCAACAGCAACGCGTTTTACGATTTCGTTGTCCGCAACATCAAATCCTTGTTCAACCTGCAAACAACGTACGTAGGCAGACGGTGGCTTGGATTGATATTGATTTGCCACCATGGTGACGAGAATGGGCACGCGGTCTGCAACTCTCGTCAATATTTCACGCACTGCGGTGGGGCAAGCGTCCGCGTCGACCCATATCTTTGCCGTAATCTGGTTACTCAAGCGCGCATCTCAGGTTTAAGTCCGTACACGTGCATATCGCTCCGTCCTTTTAGCGCCTGCATACCCAAATCGATAAACTCTTTAGAAGGTTGCAATTCTCCATACACTTGCTCGCTAAAAACGATAGGATAACCCACGTCACGGGTTAGACTTTCCAGTCTTGCAGCAGCATTGACGGTGTCGCCAATTGCCGTGTACTCATGTCTGCCAGCGGATCCAACATGACCGACCACAACGTCACCAACATGCAGGCCTATCCCTATCTGAATGGTGTCAATGCCCTCCTTTTTTAACTCAACGTTTAGCGCGTTTAGCCGTTCCAGCATAGCATTCGCTGCATCCAGGGATTTCTGGGCTGGACTTGGTAGCGCATTTGGCGCACCGAAAAACGCCATCAAACCATCACCCATAAATTTATCCACTGTACCGCCGTGATAGTGCACACACTCCACCATATGCTCAAAGTATCTGTTGAGAAGACGGATCAAGAAATCCGGCTGCGCGTTTTCGCTCCTAGAGGTGAATTGACGAATATCAGAAAACAACACACACACTCTCTTTGCCTCGCCAGTTCTACTTGCTGAAATGTCGCCGCTCAAAATAGACGATAAAACCGAGGGACTCACATAACCTGAAAACGATGCTTTTAGTCTTTGCCGATCTCTGAAGGCAAGCAGTGCTTCGAACAGCATCCTTCCCATACTCACGGCGGTTAGTAAAATGAGGGGAAATGAAATCGACAACATAAAACCTCTGGACAGCAAAAACGTGGAAAGCGCAATCAATACGCCTCCACCTCCCAGCAGACAAATCAAAGCTCGACTGCCTTGTCCTGAAAACTTCCAGCAGGCAACACTCAGCAATCCCAACAGCGCGGATACCCATAGTGATATTGGGTGAATCAATCCCCCATTCAGATACGAGCGTAGCGCCTGCAGGTGCAACATAACGCCAGGCTGGAGCAAATCAGATTGATCATGAGTCGGGGAGAACAAACGTAGCGGCAGTGGTTTCCTGTCCTGTGTTGTCGTCACCGCACCGAGTAAAACCAGGCGACCGGAGAAATGCTCTTTTAGCGTGTCGATATCTCCCTGCTCAAGCCATCTGCTCACTTGTTGCATCGGAACGTACTCTACTTCGCCTCCGACAAGATAATTAATCATCCCGTCGCCAACATTAATCGAATCCGTCTGCGGCAGCTGATTGACCAGTTGTGCGGACAGAGAAGGCCTCCCTCCAATTTCTGAAGTATATCTACGATGGATCCCGTCCTGATCGCGCTTAACCTGTGCCATTCCAAAAAAGCGATTGACATCATCCAGACTACTGAGCACGGATAACAAATCAGAATAGCCACGAATAATACGAGAGCCTGACTCATCCGGGGCTTCTGCAATCACGAGGGGAATACCGCGTTTGTACATCTCGATGATGGCGATCAACAGACCCTCGTCGTGATACGTAACCTGTCCGATATCAGCAAGTTGGGCGAGCGTATTGGGCAACGGTTTCTGCGGCATCACCACGTCCAACATCACCCCTTTTGCTTCGGCTGCCACCATTGCGGATAAAAACTGCCCAAAATATGGATGCCATAGTCCAAGGGGCCAGTCGAATGAGGTGTATGTTTGTTCATCAATGCCCACAAGCAGCGGATCATCGTCACTGTGAATCGGGCCGCTGACAACTCTGAGAAACGCAAATTGTTTATCAACAATTTCGAGATCAAGCCTTTTACTTGCGAGCAAAGCCACAGGGACCGCGACCATTAAGGTCAGCAGCAGAGCGACAAGTGCAGGCTTAAACTTCAATGCGATAAGATGTAGGTAGCGCGGAGCTACAAATGTGGACAGCGAATTCTAGTGTTTTTAACGTGAGGCGCTGATACCAGGACGTAAAGACTCCAACCGATCCCAGACGATATCAGATTCAGACTTCAATTCCATCTGATCCAAATGCAAAGCATATAGCACCAAGTCAGAAACTGTATTCTTTGGTTTCGCGCTCATCGCATAGTAACTTGCTGTCTCAGACTGGGTTGCCACAATAAAGCTACTGGCAGTCTGAATCGCATCACCATTGCCGAGATCAGCAGAAACATTCCATTGATAACGTGCACCTGGCGTCAGGGAAATATTGGAAGGAAGTGTTATTGTTGTTCCGGTAGTTCGGCCACTGTAGACAACAGCGCCCCGTTGTTTCACCGTTAACGTGTACACGGCGGTCGCTCCTCCAGATGACCAGCTAAATTGTACCGGTCTGTCACCTATCACTTTACTTTTTACCGGATATTGCAAATTCACCTTAGGCTTTGGCACGTTCAAACTTCGAGCGATGATTCCGCCGAGTCCGGATCCGCTCAAATCTAATGAAATGCCAATATCATCATGATCTTTCGTGGATGCCACACCGTTGGAAGCATTTGCAGATTGCCCTTTCACCTTCACAGTGCCAGGGCCGATGAATCGCATATCCCGTCGTTTTGCCGAGAAGTGCAGTGTGATCATTGCGCCTTTCTCGAGTTGTATTGTGGTGCCATCCTTCACGCGAGCAAGAATTCGTAGGTTACGTTTTTCACCGTTTACCAGGTGCATTGCAGATCCTTGTAAATCGGTAACTCGGGCGACCGTATCCCCGCCCGCGGAGGCAACTGAAACCATTGCCAGAACACAATACATCCAGCAAATGGTGGCAATTTTTGGGAACTGGTTTTCCATGACTTAATTTTGATTGAGGTGAATTTATTTACGCTCATTCTACCCTGGGATTTGCTGCATTTTTAGGTGAGTATTACCCAAAATCAGGGACATACATCACATTTATCTCCATTTTCATACCGCTCAAGGAGGCAGATTTGCCACCTCCCAGGTAATTCAAGTCCGGTTCATCTCGTATCTCTAGAATAACTCATTGATCTCACCGAATTTTTTACTTTCGGATGAGTCACGACGCCCTTTCGGCTTCGTTCTAATCAAATCAATTTACTACAAAGAGAGAAAACCTATGGAAGCTTTATTACCCATTATTATTAATCTTGTTAGCGGCGCAGTCGGTGGCAATGTTGCCGGTGGTCTGCTTAAGAACCTGAGTCTTGGCACCGTCGGAAATAGTCTGGCTGGAATCGTTGGCGGTGGTATCGGCGGTCAACTACTGAGCATGCTTGGTGCCGGCGGTCTTGACGGCATTGTTGGCGCCCTTGCAGGCGGCGGTGCCGGGGGCGGAGTGTTGATGGTAGTGATCGGATTAATCAAAAAAGTGTTGGCAAAGTAAGCGCGAGCCAGCAACAACTTCAAAGGGCGGTGTATTCCGCCCTTTTTTATACCCTGCAGCTAGGCAGCCTTTTTTTTATCGGCACGCCGCTTCTTGGAAGAACCTCCCGGCTGATTGCGATTGCCTGCCGATTTTTTATTCTTAGGAGAAGGTGTCCGCCCACCTCTTTTCGGCTTAACACCTGATTTAGCTTCGACGGTTTTTGGATTCGCTCTTCGTCTCGGTCTCTTTTTTTTCCCCAGAGACTCACGAGATTCAGGAGTCAGCCGCACAATATTTTCAGACGTAAAACCATGGATTTCAACCCGGGGTATGCGAAGCTGAACCAGTTTCTCAATCGACTGTAAATAGTCCAGTTCCTCCCCACTAACCAGAGAAGTCGCTTCACCAGAACGCCCTGCTCTAGCGGTTCGCCCGATACGATGGACATAGTCTTCAGGGACATTAGGTAATTCAAAATTAACCACCTGAGGGAGCTGATCAATATCTAACCCTCGTGCGGCTATGTCCGTGGCCACCAAGACCTTAACGTTTCCCTGTTTGAATTCAGCCAATGCCTTAGTTCTTGCCCCCTGGCTTTTGTTGCCATGTATCGCCGCCGAAAGAATGCCATCCTGAGTAAGCTGCGTAGCGAGCCGATTTGCACCATGTTTCGTACGTGTAAACACCAAAACCTGCTGCCAATCATTTTCTTTGATTAAATGCGTGAGGAGCGCGCGTTTACGCCCTTTCTCCAGCAAATGCACCTTTTGCACAATTTTGTCTGCCGTTCTGTTTTGAGGTGCTACCTCGATCAATCGAGGACGATGCAACATTTGATTAGACAGTTGTTTGATTTCTTTAGAAAAAGTGGCGGAAAACAGCAGAGTCTGGCGTTGCCCCGGTTCTGGTAAGAAACGCATTATTTTCCGGATGTCGTGGATAAACCCCATGTCCAACATACGATCCGCTTCGTCCAACACCAGAATTTCAAGCTCGGACAGATTGACGGTTCGTTGATTTGCGTGGTCCAACAAACGTCCGGGGGTCGCGGTAATAATGTCAACGCCGCCTCTCAGCTTCATATACTGAGGATTGATGCTGACACCACCAAACATAGTCATCGTCTTGAATGGTAGATTCCTTCCATATTGACGAACACTTTCGCCAACCTGCGCCGCCAGCTCTCTAGTGGGTGTGAGAATGAGTGCACGTACTGATCTTCTTTTTTTCTTACTCCCAGGAGTACGCAGCAGGTTTTCCAACAGCGGCACCGTGAAACCGGCCGTCTTGCCTGTACCCGTTTGAGCGGCACCTAGCACATCCACCCCCTCCATAATCGCAGGAATCGCTTGCTGCTGGATCGGAGTAGGCGTGCGATAGCCTTGTTTATGCAGTGATTGCAAAACTTCAGCAGATAGTCCTAAATTTTCAAATGTCACGTTGATGATTCGTTTCAGGCTTTTAGCCTTCAGTTGTTGGGTAGACGCCAAATAATGTGGCATTGGCTGATGATTCCACCCGAGTCTCGAGTGATGAGAGAAATGGATGCTGATCTAACGGAATGATAATCCGTTGAAAACCTGTTTCACTATTTGAACAAAATTATCCCTAAAATGAAGTGTGTTCTGAACTCCAAGGCGCGCGAGTCTATCAGATATTCCATTCAGAATATAAAAAAAGTAATTACAATAATTGTCGATAACATCAGGACTCCTTCTGATTGAACTTCTGTTTAACTTTATCCGTTCTCTCTGAGGCTAGTTGCTGTGCTCTTCCGGACAATAGCTGTATTTTTTGCAGTGTTTTTTGATCGAGTCTTGTCACCCAGGCCCGGATACCCGTACTTTTATTTCCAGCAGTTTTGGCCACTTTAAAAATCGCAGTTTCCTGCGTCTTCTCCACCATGGTTTTTCTAGTGACATTAAAACTAAGGCCAAGCAGAAACAAAAGCATGACGACGGGGAAAAATGCCACCAGAATGACTACCTTTTGATCACGCTGGTATACTGCCCAAAATGCTCTCATGCCTCGAAAAAACTGTTTACCTCGTCGTATGAACATAATCTTGGATCGTCGAATCCAATACCAGCGATACTGCGTGAAGAAAACGCCATAGCGTAAACCCAGCGTTTTGAGAAACTTCAAAATAAGCAATTTGAACAAGTGCCATAACAACACAGAAAGAGATTTCAAAAACAGCAAAATCTTGAAACCAAACAACGCTTGAAATATCTGTTTAGCAAAAGGAACAGCAACGACCCACAAATTATGGGACACCCAATCAATAATAAATTCGTGAAAGTAAACGACCAGACAGAGGTAAATTACGAGAACCGCAAAAGACAACCACAAAATTTGTTGATGCCGTTTTGTCATTTGGTATTACTAAATTGGATTGATTCGATAGCCGATGCGCGGAAAATGTATCACGACATTTCCTGCTTTTGAATCGCTGCGTTTAATCGCTATTTGAGTGCTATTAATAGATATCAGGTCCCCTTGGACCTCAGGATCACCTCCCCCTACATCAGGCAAAATTGACACCTTCATTCCTGGCTGCCAATCTGATTCGCCAAAGCACTCTTTCTCTATTTCTGTCGATGTAAAAGAATGCGATGCGACGCTCAACGCTTCTTCAGCAGATATTTCCTTAACACTACCATGGCCTATCGACTTCATTCGACTTTGCCACGCTACCAGTTGCGAGAACTCCTGGAGGAAGTTATCGCCCTCATCCCAACGACCAGAGACAAACCACACGATGTAGTACATCATGATATCAACAAGCCCCGGAGAAGAGCCCGAGAAAAAAGGTAAGCTCAGTGCATATTGGGACTGGAGCATATGATCTGCCCATTCCAGTTGCCCCCGTAGTTGAGAAACGTGATGCCGCACTTCCTGCTGAAGGCATTCAAGTTTGAAGTGTTCTCCAAAATACAGTCGCCAGCGATCAGCGGCAAAATCCGCTGGCAGATCTTTGGCTGAACCCAGCACAACAGCGATAGCACTGGTAAAGACCGGGCCATCTATCCAACGACTGATCGACCAAGCCATTTCACCCAGAGGTTCGTTGACCAGAGGATATTCTGGAAATCGACGATCCAACTCACGCAAAATACACTGACTATCACAGAAAATATCTGAGCCTATCTGCAATACAGGTGTTCGACGATACCCTCCGGTCATTGGTATCAACAACGGCCTTGGCGGCAGCCGCGGAATTTCCACCGAGCGCCAACGCAGTTTTTTGATACCAAGCGCTATTCTGACCTTTTCCGTTACCGGAGACTGAGGGTAGTGATGCAGTATTAATTCGGACATAGTTGCTTTCTAGTAAATGAGTATCGTCCAGTTTAAATTTTGGGATTGCGTCGAGGGGCAACTGGCGATTTCAGCGTTTTCGCTACCAAAATTCCGCTGCTTGCAATCAATATCATTCCAAGCCAGGAAAGGAGACCGGGCAGAGTACCAAAAAAAAGCATTCCATATAAAACCGCTGCGATTATTTCTATATAAGTGAATGGTGCTATCTTTGACGCCTCGGCTTTAGAGAATCCATAAACGATGCACAGTTGACTAATCATACCGATAACAGCGATGAACGACAGGATTGCCAGTTGCTCGACATTGAGAGGTAGCCAATATTTCCACGCGACCATTACAAGTAGAACGCTGGCTACCAGCGCTCCCCAGAGAGAGGTGATCAACGGGTCGACTGATTTACCCAGCTGACGATTGAATGTCATCTGGATACTGACAATCAAAGCGCTGGCAAATACATATAAGGTTCCAGTGTTGATCGAAGAAAACGAAGGGCGAATCACCAGTAGGACACCCGCAAATCCGCCGATTACCCCAATCCAGCCTGTCGTCGTGACCTTTTCGCCGAGAAACAACGCGGCCATGATGGTCAGTAGAAAAGGATAGGCATACAAGATCGCAATCGCATCAGCATAGTGAATCTGAGCGGCTCCAAGAACAAAGGTCACAGTGGCTGCCGCGAGACTGATCCCACGCAGAAACTGTATTTTCGGACGGGCGGGGTATAACGCCTGCGGACCCTTTAATTTGACGACCAGAGGTAACAGTAAAAGCGCGAAACCTAAAAATCGAACGAAAGTGATTTGTACCGCATGCAGATCCTCAACCAGGATCTTCATTAATGCGCCAATAAGCGCAGCAATACATAAGCCCACCACAACCAGAAATATCCCAAACCTGGTTTCGTCACTATTTGCTGGGGCAGAGTGATTTGGCATCTCAACAGGCGGTTAAAAATTCACCTAATTTTATGCTTTGCCCAATAATTTTGCCTTAAGGTGAGACCGGATAAATGATGGCAGTGGAGTCCAGCTATGACGCCAATTTAGCGCAACCGAATCAATCCACTGCCCGTAACGAAACCAAAGGTTGGTTCAATCAAAATAACCAAGCAATGCCAATATAAGCTCTGGTAGCCGTATCCTCAGAAACGAGGGGACTGTCCTCAATCTCTCTAGGTAAACTTTCCAAACGAAGCCCGCCCGACAACCTTATATTTTGGCTCATCATACCCTCTGCTTCGATACCAGCGTATCCAACAGTAGCGTCCTCTCCCTGGTACTGCGTCCGGGTTAGGGTTGTTTCAGTCGCACTTACTCCATAGAGAAAGTCCGTCACCTCTTCACTCATCCAGCGCATGCCAATGATCGGCGTCACCTGATAAGAACCTACTTTTAGGGGATACCCATATTCCAGATCGGCTGAACTTCCAGAATCAGCATCTTTGACGTCTTTATCGTCAATCGGGTTATGAAACACTGATGTACGCAATCGACCGATATCGGTCGATGCCGTGAAACGCGCGCCTACCCCCCAAACCGGGTGCCGGTCCTCCATTCCTGAGAATACCTCAGCGTCATCTGATTCGTATCCAAAGTGTTGTCTTTCGAACAACGCTTCCAGCTTTATATTCCTGCCAGGAAGAAAGTTGAATGACAATTCCCCATCATCAACTCGAATCCGATCCCCATGATAAATGGCAAACAATGCACCGTTTCCAGTGTCATTGTCCTGATACTCAGCTCCGCTGGCGTGCAAAGATAACCCAAGTCCGAATCGATTCGTCGGAGTTGCACTTTCAGCAAATGCCTCGCCTGCCAAAGACAGCGAAAGCAAAGTAGTTACCGTAGCCAGGTAGTTAAAGTTGCGGGTTTTCATATACGTGGTTCCTTAGTTGAATAAGAGACACGAATACTAGGGAGCACTGTTTGTAGGGTCTGTACTAACTTTGTAGCAGGATTGTTACGAGTAAGAGGCGAATACTACAAAATCAAAACTTCGAGCGGTTGGCTGAATGCATAACGATGAATAACAGCGGGTGAAAACCCGCTATCGAACCCAGCTGTCGCGACATACTATCGAGTGCTGACTGGAGACCCTGAGCTTCCTAAAAGCAGTGGAGGAAGTACAAAAAGAAACAATGCACCCCCGTTCTCCGCTGCCTCTACCGACACGTCACCGTGATGCCATTCTGCAATTTGCTTCACAATACTTAAACCGAGCCCTACTCCCCCTGATTCTCGATTCCTACTCTGATCAAGACGCGAAAACGGATCAAAAATTCGCTCACGATCCGCGACAGGGATTCCCGGACCGTCATCTTCTACTGAGATTGTGATGTTGCTGTTGCTGTTGCTGTTGCTGCATGACAATCGAACGACAATCTCAGATTTCGCATATCGCGCCGCATTATGTACCAGATTTGATATCGCTCTGGATAGCAACCTTGGCTCCGCCCAAACCAGCATCGGAGCCGATGCCTGACCCTGCTCCACAACCAGTGTCAATCGCCTATTGAGCTGGCTTTCTAAGCGCTTCACTTCAGGCCCCAACCACGATGGTAAATGGACTTTTTCCGCTTTTACACTACCCGGGTCTCGATCGAATCGGGCGTAGGTGAGCAACTCAGTAACCAGTCCATCAAGTTCATCTATATCAGCCGACATATTACTGAGATGACGCTGACGGTCTGGATCAGAATCGGCATTGTTCAACATTTCCATACTAAATCGCATTCGCGATAACGGTGTTCTCAGTTCATGCGAAACAGCGTTGGTTAGCTCACGATGTGACCCCAGCAAATTCTGTATTCGTTCCGCCATCTGATTAAACGCGGATCCGATCTCCCTGATTCCCGATTTCTTTCCGTACTGGACTCTGGCGGAGAAGTCACCCTCACCAAAGCGCTTGGTTGCGGTGGTGAGTGAAGTCATCCCCTGCCAGATCGGCTTGATCCATATCCAAACTGCCAAGGCAACCAACAAAGCCAAAAGCGAGAGCAACGCAGTAACGATGAGTGGTACAGATATCGGAAATTGAATAGGCCCGAAGCGGATCACCGCGCGTGCAGAATCTCCTACGGTGAGAGGTAACTGCGAAAGATAATAGTAACGCTCGTCATCGGTATTGATGTTCACACCAATGACCTCCCCTGCCGACAATTGCTCTTTTTGCTCGCGTTCCAGCTGGACGTCATTCAGGTGCTCAAGTATGACGGGAAAGCCAAATTCAACATTCAACAGCGATAGCGCTGTGGGTCTATTCGCGGCAGTATGCTCAAGGAGTAGGGCTTCTACCATTCGAAAAGTTCCAATCGAAATACGTCGATTGTGCTCTGAATTAGTTTGATCAGAATCAAATATCCACGCCATTCCCTCCTTTTCTGAGCGATAAATACCCTGATCTGCGCCATCAACCTCTCTTTCAACAAGCTTATCTTCAGTTAAGATAGCCTTTTGCTCCGGATCAAGCTCGAGCGTGTTTTCTTCAACCAGATCGATTGGGTACTCGAACATCCGCTGAATTTCCGCCACCTCCCCTTCCAGATCTTTTCCGGCTAAGCCTTGGATTCTCTGCTCTAACAGATGGCGCGTACCTCTATAGTTTTCGTGGGCATAGTTGAGCCCGATTTTTTCGAGAAAGTATTGCGGTACGGAGTCTGCGATAAACCAGTAGCTCGCAAGCGCAGCGGCAAGAAGCAGGTAGAGTGTGATAAATAGCCTGGTCACGGATTCATCTCCACGGCAAATAAATACCCCTTCCCTCTCACGGTTTTAATTCTTTTGGGATTATCCGGGTTATCGTTCAGTAGCTTTCGCAATCGGGAGATTTTGATATCAACCGTTCTATCCAAGCCGTCATATTCAATACCCGACAATGCCTGATAAATATCATCGCGGCTCAAAATTTCCCCTGCGTGTCGGGCCAGTAAATACAGCAAATCAAACTCGGTCGTAGTGCAATCAACCGACTCTCCACCAATAGAAACACCTCTATTGGCTGGATTGATATAAAGGCCGTTGATCTCGATTGACTCTTGCGACGGTGTTTTTCGTGTCGAGGGCTGCATCCTGCGCAGTAACGCCCTAATTCGTGCGAGAAGAAGTCGCGGTAAAACCGGCTTGGTGATGTAGTCGTCGGCCCCAATCTCCAAACCTACGACCTGTTCTATATCTTCGTCACGCGCCGTGAGCATGACGATTGGTCCATGATATTTTTGCCTTACATTGCGACATACTTCGATGCCGTCCATTCCTGGCAACATTAAATCCAGGATCACCAGATCCGGATTCTGCTCCAGGATTTTGCTTGCTCCGCGGTCTCCGCGGGCTTCATGGCAAATTAAATAGCCGTTTTGCGAAAGGTATTCACTCACTACAGCCGCTAGTTTAGGGTCGTCTTCAACCAGCAGTATGGTTTGATTGTCGGCGGACATAGCTGAAATGGGAATCTTGAATCCGATGCAGTATCCTCTTCGCACCAATGAACAGCAAGTCGATGTTTGTTATGATTTTGTAGCCATCCTGATGTACTCTCGTGTTGGCGAGGGGTGTTTACGGTTGGGCTTCGATATCTAAACGACTCAGAGGCTCTCTCTAGAGCTTCTTTGCATTGTCGAATGCCCCAGAATAGAAACTGGTTTTAGCATACAAAGCCATCGATTAACTGAGAGGCCTCTGCTAATGCCATGATCGTAATTTTGAACCAGAATACGCCTATCTCGCCGTAGCAGCTCATTCCCGTACTCTGCGACCTCTCATCAATTCCAGCCCGCGATCATGCTAGCGTTTTCCTTTGCAGTGTTCATGCTTTTGATCACCCCCGGACCAGGGGTGCTGACTACCGCTGGTGTGGGAGCAGCGTTTGGATTTCAATCGGGTCTTAGGTATGTGGCCGGATTGTGTATTGGCAATAATCTGGTGGCACTGGCAGTGATTTCGGGGCTGGCGACAGTGGTTTTTGCGGTGCCTTGGGCACGCGTTATATTGCTAATCTTATCGACGATGTATCTGATCTATCTTGCCGCCCGAATTGCATTTGCCGGCTCGAATATCGCGTTTATTGAAGCAAGAAGCTGCCCGGGAGTTCGGTCTGGAATCATGCTTCAAGCGATTAATCCAAAGGCCTATGTGGTAAATACCGCCTTGTTTTCCGGTTTTGCTTTCCTACCGCAATCTTTGCTCACTGAAACGGCGATTAAAATCGTCTTGTTTAATCTGATTTGGATTCCGATTCACCTACTCTGGTTATACGGGGGTGGAATGGTGCAACAACTTAACTTAGCCCCGAGAACGCAGCGGAGAATCAACCTGGTCATGGCAGCATTGTTGCTGGGTGTAGTTGCTTTGGCGCTTACCCAGGTAGAACCCCATTAAGAGGGAGGAATCAGAACCAATTTACCCGTGAATTGCTTGGCAAGAAACGTTTCCTGTGCAATACCGATATCGGAGAGCGGAAAAGATTCTGCGACTAACGGCTTAATTTCATCATTTTCTATATAGCTCACTAAGTTTTCGAAAACGACATCCTCCTGAAAAGTACAACCGATCAAACTCAAATCTTTTAAGTACAAAGTGCGGACATCCAGCGAGACGATGGGTCCGGCTATTGCTCCTGCGGTAACATATCTGCCGCCACGCTTGAGCACATCCAATAAAGCCGGCCAGGCGTCGCCCGCCACCAGATCCAAAACGACATCCACAACGCTATGACCCAGCACCTCCGACAGATCGCTGTTTCTATCGATCACGCGGTCCACTCCCAATGCACGTAGGGCAGCCTGTTTTTGTTTGCTGGCAATTGCAATCACTGACGCTCCCCTTCGTTTCGCCAATTGAATCGCCGCACTTCCTACGCCTCCTGAAGCGCCAGTGATTAACACATGCTCACGGCCTACGTCTGCGCGATGCAGCATGTTTTCCGCCGTGGAGTAGGCACAGGGAATGGACGCCAATTCCGCATCTGTCCAATCACTATCGACGCGATAGGTCTCGCGAGATGGTGCCTTGGTAAACTGCGCAAACGCGCCGTCGCATTCCGAGCCGAGTGTCCAACATTCGTAAGGTCTATAAGCCACGTAGCTACGCAACATGTTTCTAACGATCACTCGTTCGCCCAATCGTTGTTGATCGACTGCTGCGCCTACCGCAACGATTACCCCACAGCAGTCAGCGCCCTGAATTCGCGGAAAAACCATGGCTTCACCCGACCAGGTTGCGTCTGCTCCACCTTCCGAATCATTATTTTGTAAACCACCAGCGTCAGTGGCGGCGGTAACAGTTTTGGAATACCAACCAATCCTTGTGTTGATATCGGTGTTATTGATTCCAGCAGCAAGCACCCGAATCAGAACTTCATCATCCGCGATAGCGGGAACGGGTATATCTGACCGATAAGCCAAGGCATCTACGCCACCGTGTCGTGTTAACTGAACACCGAACATCTGTGCAGGAATTTGGATAGCGCCCATTAGTCTCTATTTTTTGATCCAGATAGCCTAGTCATTGCGATCGTTTCGTCAGGACTAATGCCAAAAACGTATTATTCGAGGAAATTCAACAGGCGACAAAATCACCGCGACGTTCCTCACTCATTTTCCGTATCATCGGCAATAATCTTTGTACGAAGATAAAGCCGTTACACTAAACCACCATCAATTCCTTGGTATACACTGGTTGAGAACCGGCGACTTTTTCAGCCATGTCTCGTCCAATTTGTGCTTCGAAAGCATGCCGAAGATTCGGATTTTTTTTCAGTAGTTTGTCGAGCTTACTCTGCTCCCAACGCATAAATTGACCGCCGGTAGGAACGGTCACCGTTGCCGAAGCCTGGCTGTTCAAAATAAAACTGACTTCGCCGACAAACCTTCCCGATGGAATACTGAACTCGTTGTCATTTTTAATCGCGTTCGCGGTACCTTGAATTAGGTAGTAGAGAAAAGGTGCGCGTTCATTTTGCTTGGTCAAGATGATTGGTGTTGCGGCAGTTTGTACTTCACCGGCTTTCAACAGCCGACGAAACTCACCTGGTTTTACTCCAGCGAGTTGCTCATGCATTTCTCGATACGTCATATCGACTTTCATAGGGAAGCGGTCATATAGCAATCTCAATGTGCCGATAATGTTCGCAATCATAATTAGCACGCTCCCCATAATTGCCCCCCACAGGGGTTCTGCGGGAAAGGCATAGTAGTAAATGATGTAACAGATCGTCGCAATCAGCACCAGAATTCGGAGTGTCAGTTGGTTTTTAAACAAAAAGCCGAGCACATACCCGAGCGTTGCGAGATGCGCAAACATCCCAATATCCCAGGTAAAACTATTGCTAATGCCTTCGATCAGTGCTTCCACAAATACCTCCAAAAATTATCTAATTCAATCATATAACATTGATTTTATTAGAATAAAACCAATATTCATACTCTTCCCTATGGCTCTTAGAGAAAAATATAACAGCGTTTTGGACGAGTACAATGATTGAATATGACCGCTGGATAGACCAACATGCACTTCAAATTCATCCACTATGCCGCCTGGAAGGATTAAACCAAATGAGAATTGACCCTGTATAAGCTACAGGCATTAAACTCTCGATATAAACAATCCCCTCACAGGTCGAATATTGGCATGGCATCGCTGACACAACAACTCCCCAGGACAGCGTTCTGGCACTGTAAACACACTTGGAAACGCAGTGCGACTAACACCGCCTGGTGCTTGCTCGGCTGCTCTATCGGTGATTTGGGCACGATCGCATTTTTTCAGTTCACGGGTATTCCGTGGCCAGTGGTAGCGATCATGGCGCTGGCTATCGTAAACGGCTTGATCACTAGTATCGTGCTGGAAACCATCATCCTTAAAAGGGGTGGCATGAATCTTGCCGAAGCGTTTAAAACAGCGATTGGTATGAGCATGATATCGATGGTTGCGATGGAAACCGCCATGAATCTCACCGACTGGTTCTTCACTGGAGGAGCGATTCTGACCTGGTGGGTGATCCCGATCATGCTTACCGCTGGGTTTCTAACCCCATGGCCGTATAACTACTGGCGCCTTAAGAAATGGGGTAAGGCATGTCATTGAACTTCCAACATCTAGGTATCAATGTAATTGTCAGTGTTGTTATCACCATTCTGACCGTAGGCGTGCAACCCGCTTCTGCTCAGAGCAACCGGGGATACGATGAGGTAAATCTCACGCAAGGGAAAGAGTTGTACGCGCAGCATTGCGCGGTATGCCATGGGAAAAATGGAGAAAGCACCGTGAAGGACTGGCATCAACGTGACACAAACGGGAGATTTCCTCCTCCTCCGCTGAACGGCACAGCCCACACCTGGCACCATTCTTTTGGCGCCCTGATGCACACAATCCAAAACGGCACGCAGGAAAACGGTGGTGGTATGCCTGCTTGGAAAGAGACGCTTTCGAACGAGGAAATCTTTTCTATTATCATGTGGATCACATCGCTTTGGCCGGATGAAATTTTTGCCGCCTGGATGCAGCGCAATTAACAGTTAATAGCCGTATCTTCAGTCATGTTAACGCGAGGAAAACTAGCGAAACAAACAGGTTGTAATGCCGAAACGATTCGATATTTTGAAAAAATTGGTTGGTTAAAAATCCCTGATCGGTCTGATTCGGGCTATCGGCTTTATTCTGAAGAAGATCAAAGGCGGTTATTGTTTATTCTTAAGGCGAAGGAGCTAGGATTTGATACCGCAAGTATCGCCAGTTTGCTGGAAATATCGGACGGCGGAGATACTTTCACTCGTTCCGAAGTAAAGTCACTGACTGAATCGCATATCACAGAGGTCACCCGAAAAATCAAAGATTTACAACAATTAAAAAAGCGGCTGGTTGAAATATCTTCACATTGTGACGGCTCGAGCGCGAGCGCGCAGCAGTGCCCAATCATCACCAGCTTATTTGGACACGAATCAAATAATCATGATCAATCGAACTCGTAGAAATCTACTGTTCACCGCAGCAGCGACCCCATTACATCCATTGCTGGGAGTTGCAAGAGCAGAGGACAGGGCAACTCGGCACCTGACACTGATTCCCAAGGCAGGACAAACGCAAATGGTGCCAGAGAAATATGGCAAGACCGCTGTCTGGTGCTTTAATGATGCGGTGCCTGGTCCGGTCATCAGGGTAAAACAAAATGACCTGGTCGATATAAAAGTGATGAACAAGTTAGAACAATCCACCACCGTTCATTGGCATGGTATTCGAGTGCCAAATGCGATGGATGGCGTTCCCCATCTGACCCAAATGCCAATTGCTCCTGATGATGAGTTCCACTACCAATTTGCTGCCGAAGACGCAGGCACCTTTTGGTATCACCCGCACCACCGCAGCATGGAACAAGTAGGCAGAGGGTTGTACGGACCTTTGATCGTCGAAGAACCTGAGCCGATTCAGGTAGATCGAGAGTTGATTTGGGTCCTAGACGACTGGAAACTCACCAAAGAGGCGCAGCTGGTCGGACAGTTCGGGCATCCCCACGACCTGAGTCATGCCGGCAGAATTGGAAGCACGATCACGATCAATGGCAAACTCCCCAATGACCTGGTAGTGCGAACGGGAGAACGAATTCGATTGCGACTCATCAATGCCGCCAACGCACGAATTTTTGGTTTACATTTTGCAGGCCATCAACCACAACTGATCGCGATTGATGGACATCCTGTCACGCCTCATCAGCCGGATCAAAATATCTTCCATCTAGCGCCAGCAATGCGAATGGACATTGCCCTGGATATGATCGGCAAGCCAGGAGAGTCCTTCTCTATAATCGACAAC
The DNA here is from genome assembly GCA_019634245.1 of Gammaproteobacteria bacterium. The sequence continues at coordinate 26,717 of JAHQVR010000107.1, read as the reverse complement.
TACTATCAGCGCGATCGCTATCAGCTCAGCGAAATCATTTATGGTGATGAACCACTTCGCGACAATGTATTAGCTTCATCGATCGCTCTACCGTCAAACCCGTTAGCCGAACCCGATCTCAATAACGCAGAAGAGTATGATGTGACTTTTGACGGTGGCGCGATGGGCGGAATGGAAGGCGCAATGATGAACGGTGAATGGAAAGATATTCGAAGCATGGCGCATCAAGGCAATTTTTGGTCCATCAACGGAGTTTCTGCTACCGGGCATATCCTCAAACCACTGATCACGTTGAATCGAGGAACAACCGCGATACTCCGACTAAAAAATCAAACCCGTTGGCCCCATCCTATTCACCTACACGGGCATTCTTTTCGGGTGATTGCACGCAATAACGAACCAACCGCGCATCAAGAGTGGCAGGACACTGTGTTGATCGAACCGCAAGAGATCGCTGAGGTTGCGTTTGTTGCCGATAACCCGGGAGATTGGATGTTTCACTGCCATATTCTCGAACATCAGGCGAGTGGCATGATGGGTGTGATCCGGGTTGCATGATCTCGCATCCACACAGACTCAGGCCAAACTCAAGCCAAACTCAGGCCAAACTCAGGTCAAACTCGGTACAGCCGCGGCTACCAGCATTGCGCGTGGGGGTGGTCAAGCGACGATAGTTTATTATCGCCCACACATCAGCTTTAACTACCCCTCTAGAATCACTAACTCACGATCATACGCACGATTCGCCACCTCCATGGCAATCTTATATTGCGCATCTTCATAGCACGCAACTGCATCTTGGTAGCTCGGAAATTGAATGACCAGTTGCCGCGGAAAATGCGGGCCTTCTCTGGTATCAACGGTCCCTCTTCCAGCGATCACTTCGGCGCCATATCGCTCAGCGATGGGTGCCCACAAACCTGCGTATTCGGTCAGCGCCGTTTCGTCTTTGATCGCGCCGCCTCTTACTACCCAAAACCCACTCATCTCATTCCCCTCTAATTATATAAAAGCGCTATCCTCTCAAATCGAGTGACGGAATGGAATCCGCAAAATAACAGAAAAACGTCAATTTCCACGATCTGACACCGACACACCCCACATACTGACTGATCAACGCGATCAAAATCGAAAATTTCGCTATAGTTCATATATTCAACTGTTTCAAAATTGTTATGGCTTCGCTTCAAGATCAACTACTCAAAGCTGGACTCGTCGATAAAAATACCGCTAAAAAAGTTTCCAAGGAAAAACAAAAAGCCAACAAAGCTGCGAGAAAATCGGGTGGTAAATTATCAGCGGCGAACTCGTCTGAAGTAAATGCGATAAAAGCGCAGAATGCAGAACGAGACAGAGAGCTGAACCGAAAAAAGCAAGAAGCTGCCGAGGCGAAAGCCATCGCTGCGCAAATTCGGCAATTGATTGAACTGAACAAGGCTGACCGATCTGCAGGGGAAATCGGCTACAACTTTGTATACGAAAAGAAGGTAAAGACCATCTATGTGACCGAGGATATTCAAACCCAAATCGCCCTCGGAAGACTCATCATCGTTAGCACGGAGTCCACTAATCAGTCGCCATTTGAGTTAGTGCCAAAAGCCGTTGCCAGCAAAATTGCGGAACGCGATGCGTCGAGAATCATTGAAAATACCGCGGATCAAAAGTATGACGATCAAGAGGAAGATGACTACGCGGATTACAAGGTGCCCGATGATCTCATGTGGTAATTCTGGTTTGATGCAGGCGACCCATCAGATGGCATTCTCGCCAGCGTATTTACCCTTACCTCAAGAGATAGGCAATGAATAAACCAAGAGCGCGTGATCTTGGTCTTGATATTCCAGGAACATGCGGTGCCACCAACTCTCTCGTTGACGTCCCCGGTGTGTTGGTTGGAATGACAACCATTCTTGAAGGCGATGGGCCCGTGACCCCTGGTTACGGCCCTGTTCGTACTGGGATTACCGCAATTCTGCCACGTGGGTTTGAATCAAGTCCAAACCTCGTTTGGGCAGGTATGCATTCACTGAACGGCAATGGCGAAATGACTGGCTCACACTGGATTCGCGATGCTGGTTACTTCGTCGGGCCGGTTTGCCTGACCAACACGCACTCTGTTGGCATGGTACATCATGCCGCGACATACTGGACGATTAACCAGTATAAAACACACTGGCATCAGGAGCATCTGTGGGCATTGCCGGTAGTCGCTGAAACTTATGACGGTGTTCTAAATGATATTAACGGCCAACACATTACGATGGAGCACACTCTGGCCGCTATCAACAGTGCCTCTAACCAGCCCGTCGCAGAAGGTAATGTTGGCGGCGGCACGGGGATGATCTGTTATGATTTTAAGGGTGGTACCGGAAGTGCCTCCAGAGCAGTTCCCATCGGCGAAACTGATTACATCATCGCAGCATTGGTACAAGCCAATCATGGAACTAGAAACTGGTTCACTCCTCTCGGAGTACCTGCTGGTCGCCATTTGCCTCATCATGCCGAGGAAGAATCCAGGGAACGCGGCTCGATCATTGTTATTCTCGCAACGGACGCACCGCTCCTGCCAAGTCAGCTGCAACGCATCGCTCGTCGGGCGACAATCGGAGTTGGCCGAGGAGGCTCACCTGGCGGCAATAATTCCGGAGATCTTTTTCTCGCATTCACTACCGCCAATTCGCAACCAATGATGAATCATGCTGAATCAAATTTATCTCTGAATAGCCTGAACGACGAGCTGCTAGACGGGCTCTATCTAGGTGCGGTTGAAGCGGTGGAAGAGTCTGTTCTGAACGCTCTCGTCGCTGCCGAAGATATGACGATGGTTAAACCCGGTGGATTGGTTTGCGAAGCCATCAATCATGGGGAACTCATCAATGTAATGAAACAATACGGTCGTATCGTTGACTAACAGGCAAATACACACGCATTTGCCCCTTCATTGAACACAAAGTACCCGATATGGATTCTGTTGGCCGCGCCGGCGCTGCCTCTTTTGGCAGATTTCTGGCTGCAGGAACGCTACTACTCTGAACTGATGTATGAATCAGGGGTACTATCTGTGCAATTACTGATTTTATGCATGTGCATCACGCCATTGCGATTTCTTACTCAGTCAATTCGCTGGCTGAAGCCAGTCAATCGATGGTTGTTGAGAAACCGACGCTACTTTGGTGTGGCCTGTTTCGGTTATGGCTTCATTCACCTGATGGTATATTTGAGACAGTATCCCGATATCGCGGACATTCTGAATCAGGCGATCCGTCCTGAACTTGCCACTGGCTGGATAGCTATGTTCGCGCTGACCGCCCTTGCTCTCACTTCTAATGACCGTTCTATCAGACACTTGGGACACCGTTGGAGGACTTTACATAGGCTGGTATATCCCATTGCTGCCCTGCTTTATCTCCACTGGTATCTGATCGGATTCTTTCTTCAGGTTCTCAATTTTTGGTACACACCGCTTGTGTTGTTTTTAATCTACCGCATAGTCCGGCGAACCAGCAGGCACAAACAAAACCAGCGATGCAATCCCCCTACAGTACAACACAGCCATTAATAAATAGAACATAGTCGCAGCGCATCAAACATGGCCGCTGCAACATTGCGGCTTGCAGAAGCATCACCGATTCGATGCAGTTCAAAACCACCGTTGGTATCGACCACTGGCTGAGCTTCTCCTGTTACCAGTTTTCGAATATCGGTAACACCGTCGTTTTTAGAATGCGACCTCAATGATTGAAACAGCGAGTCCATCGGAATTGTGCCGTGTTCCACGACACATTGATCGATTGATACTCGCTGTACATCATCAGTGAGCTCGTTCCTCAGCACAGCAAAGAGAGGGTGCGCCGCGCTGGCATCGGCTCTACCAAGCTCGATCAGCCGCCATTCAAACTGCATCGCGATATTTCTCCGTGCGATTTCTCGCTTCCAGATCACCCGTTCCCCATAGTCCAATTCAGCGGCGGGTCGATCATCCAGTAACATCAGTAGCGCTTCGTTACCCTGATCATGAATGTACTGCGCAGCACTCAATGCAGGATGTCGTCCTGTCCCATCGTAAACTAGCACCTTGTCTTTTGCAGCGACCGAAGCTGACAAAATATCCCAGGTTGAGGTTGCGAGCTGATGCCCCTTCAACCATTCGATATCAGGTACACCACCTGTGGCAACAACGACCACATCAGGATGCATCGCGAGCACCTCATCGGCTTCCAGATATGTGTCAGTCTCAACATGAATAGCATGTTGGGCCAATTCAGAAACTCTCCAGTCGATCATGCTCATCACATCTTTTCGCCATGGAACGCTCGCAGCCAGTCGAAGCTGACCGCCGGGAGAATTAGCCGCATCAAAGATGCGGACGGTGTGCCCACGTTCTGCCAAAACCCTGGCAGCTTCGAGGCCAGCTGGCCCCGCGCCTACCACTATACATACCTTTTTATTTCCCTTGGAGGCAGTAACAATCTGCGGCCATTGGTTTTCTCGGGCTGTCGCAGGATTGTGTAAGCAGGTTGGTCTGTTGACCCCCATACAATGCGTCATACCCACACACGGGCGAATGCGATGTTCTTCTCCACTCTGAATTTTGTTCACAATATGTGGATCAGCAATATGTGCTCTCGTCATTGCTACCATATCTAGCAACCCTTCCTTGATCGCATAGCGGGCGGTGGAAAGATCGGTAATACGCGCAGCGTGGAATACCGGTAATTCGACTTCCTGTTTAAATGCACCAGCCACCTTTAGCCAGGGAGCATTCGGAGATGCAATTGCTGGCATGCAATCAGTCAGCAAACTCAACTCGGTATCCAGCCGGCCGTAATTTGCGTTGAAATAGTCAATCAGTCCGGATCGTTCAAACGTTTTCGCTACGCCTACACAGTCGTCAAAACCCATCCCTCCATCCACCGCCTCATCAATCGGAAATCGCATTCCTACAATAAAGTCATCCCCCACTCTCCGCCTAATTTCTTCATGTACCATCAAACCGAATCGACAGCGGTTTTCTACCGAACCACCGAATTCATCCGTACGCTTGTTCGTCGACGGTGAGAGAAACTGACCGATAAGATGCCCTCCGACCATAGTTTCCATACCATCAAGACCCCCTTGTTTCGCGCGCAACGCGGCATCAGCAAATGCCAGAGTGACTCGTCGGATATCATTCTTGTCCATCTCCCGCGGAAAACATCGATGGCCTGTTTCGCGAATCATGGATGGCGCGATAGTAGGCAACCAGTTTTGCGTATTGGATTCTCCCCTCCGGCCTAAATGTGTCAGCTGAATCATAATTGCCGCACCCTCATCATGAACACGACGCGAAAAAGATTCAAGAAACGGAATGATTTGGTCGCCAGACATATTTAACTGTCCTGCCGACCAGGTTGAATCCACATCAACATAAGCCGAACCGCCAAACATCGTCAGTCCCAAGCCACCTCGCGCTTTTTCAACATGGTAGCGTTGATAAGTTTCTCCGGGCATACCACCCTGTTCTTCTAGGCCGCAAGCATGACTTGTGGACATCACGCGATTGCGAAACGTCACGCCACGAATCTTCAACGGTTGAAATAATGGGTCGCTCATGTTTTTATTATTCATGTTCGTCATGGCTGGTGAATGCATCCGCGTTCAAATCAAACCCACATTGTCTATCTAGACCCAGATAACGGCAAGGCGGTCTCATATTTCACCTGCTTGAGCGCCAGTGAAGATCGAATATTTGACACTGCTTTAATGCGACTCAGGTGATTCAAAATGAACTCTCGCAACGCGTTAACATCGGATACTGTAACGCGGATCAGGTAATCCGAGTCGCCGGTCATCAGGTAACACTCCATGACTTCTGGCAAGGCAATCATCGCTTTTTCAAATTTTGCCAACATCGCTTCCGATTGCTGTTCCAAAGAAATTTGAATAAATACATTGAGCGACAATCCCAGCATCTCGGGATTAAGCAAAGTGACATGGCGTGTGATGACCCCCGCTTTGGCAAGAGCCTTCACTCGACTCAAGCAAGGCGATGGAGACAGCCCTACCCGCTCGGCCAATTCGACGTTGGTGAGTCGTGCATTCTTTTGTAATGCAACAAGAATTTTTCGATCCAGTTGATCGAGAGACTTAAACGGCATAATCAGCTAGTAGAATTAATTTATTTAACATTCTATGCTGTATTAGAGCTATTTTTCTCTTAATTTAGCGATAAATACCGCCTTTACTTTGCTAATCTGCTGAAAAACACCGGGTAGAAGGCGATGCAAGCTCAAACACAAGATCCACTCTCCGAAGAACGTGAAGAATGGCTTCAGTCATTGGAAGCAGTTATTGAGTACAGTGGTATCGAAGCGGCGAAAGACATTCTTTACTCCCTTGACCGGCACGCCAAGGAATTGGGAATCATGCAGCAGACCCCCAATTTCCAGCCTTATCGAAATTCTATCTCCCTCGAAGATCAGCCGAAGTATCCGGGTAACCTGGAACTCGAGGAAAAGATTACTGCCATATTGCGCTGGAACGCGTTAGCGATGGTGATGCGGGCAAATAAAGCGCATGGAGAGCTCGGCGGACATATCGCCAGTTACGCTTCGGTAGCCGAGATATTTGAAATGGGATACAACCATTTCTTCAGAGGCGGCGATGATGCTGATCTGGTGTATTTTCAACCTCACTCCGCTACCGGTGTTTATGCACGAGCATTTTTGGAAGGTCGACTGTCCGAATCTCATCTTTCGAACTACCGCCAAGAGGTATCAGGAGGTGGCATCTGTTCCTATCCCCATCCCTGGCTAATGCCCGATTTCTGGCAATTCCCTACTGGCTCCATGGGATTGGGCCCAATTTCCGCGATATACAATGCGCGCTTTATGCGATACCTGCAAGCAAGAGGAATCTGTGACACCAGCGAGAAACGGGTATGGGGTGTGTTCGGCGACGGAGAAATGGACGAGCCTGAATCATTGGCGGCGCTCTCTCTGGCTGCAAGAGAAAAACTCGGCAACCTCACTTTTATCATTAACTGTAACTTACAAAGGCTTGATGGACCGGTACGAGGGAATGGCCAAATCATTCCAGAACTGGAATCAATTTTTCGCGGCGCAGGATGGAATGTGGTTAAAGTGCTTTGGGGATCGGAGTGGGATGAGCTGTTTGCAAGGGACAAGAATCACGCACTGCTGAAGCGCTTTTCGGAGACCGTTGATGGTAAGTATCAGACCCTCGGCGCTAACGATGGTAGATACAATCTTAAACACTTCTTCGCCGGAGACCCCGAAGTATTGAATCTGGTTTCACATTTAAGTGATCAGCAAATTGATGCGTTAAAACGAGGTGGGCACGACTTCAAAAAACTCTATGCGGCGTTCGCTGCCGCGCTAGACACGACGGATCAACCCACGGTGATCCTTGCAAAAACTAAAAAAGGTTATGGTATGGGTTCCGCCGGCGAATCAAAAATGACGGCCCATCAGACCAAGAAACTAGATATTCAAGGGTTACTGGAATTCCGGGATCGCTTCTCTATTCCCATTACCGATCAGGATGTGGAAGAGCTCAATTTTTATCGCCCCGATAAAGACAGCGAAGAAATGCGCTATCTGCTGAAGATGCGCCAAAAACTTGGTGGCGATCTTCCAAAAAGAAGACGGCAGGCAACTCCTCTCGCCGTGCCTGAGATCAGTAAGTTCGGTCAATTTGCACTCGATGGCAATGAAAAGGGTGGATCGACCACCATGGCATTTGTTCGCATGCTGGGAAGCCTCCTCAAAGACAAAGTGATCGGCAACCGCATTGTACCGATTGTCGCAGACGAAGCGCGTACATTCGGTATGGCGAACCTGTTCAGACAAATTGGTATTTATGCACCTGACGGTCAAACGTATGAACCGGAAGACTCTTCCAGTTTGCTGACTTATAAAGAGCAAACAGATGGCCAACTGCTGGAAGAAGGAATCTCAGAAGCAGGGGCGATGTCATCCTGGACCGCTGCGGCGACCTCGTACAGCACGCATGGTGAGCCCATGTTACCTGTGTTTATTTACTACTCCATGTTTGGGTTTCAGCGAATTGGAGACCTGATTTGGGCGGCAGGCGATCAACGCGCGCGCGGCTTTCTTCTCGGCGCAACCGCCGGTAAAACCACATTAAGCGGAGAGGGCTTGCAACATCAGGACGGCACCAGTCACGTGATTGCCGCCACAGTGCCAAATTGCCGTTCTTACGATCCTTGCTACGCTTATGAACTTGCAGTAATTCTCCAGCATGGTGCGAAACGGATGCTGGAACAACAGGTTGATGAGTTCTACTACATGACAGTCATGAACGAGAACTACCCCCAACCCGCGATGCCAGAAGGTGTAGAAACAGATATTGTTCGCGGCATGTACCATCTTTCCTCAACGAGTCAGGAACGAAACCCACGCCATGTGCAACTGTTAGGAAGTGGAACCATCCTGCGGGAAGTAGAGGCTGCTGCGGTTTTACTTTACGAAGACTTTGGTGTCACCTCAGACATATGGAGCGTGACCAGTTTTACTGAGCTTGCGAGAGACGGACACGAAGTAGATCGCCAAAATCGATTTCATCCAAAACAACACCAGCAACAATGTCATATTCAACAGTGTCTGACCAACAAACCAGGGCCGGTAGTGGCAGCCACTGATTACGTTAGACAATACGCCGACCAGATTAGAGGGTTTATTCCCTCCTCATATAGAGTGCTGGGAACAGATGGCTACGGACGCAGCGATGCAAGAGATAAGCTGCGAAACTTTTTTGAAGTAGATCGCTACCATATCGCGATCGCGGCATTGCAGTCTTTACAGGAACTTGGGCAAATCGATACCTTGACCCTCGACAGCGCCCTGTCAAAGTATGGCATCGATAGCGAGAAGCCCAATCCATCCTTCGTTTAATGAAGCTTGCATTCTTCCGCAGTCATCTATAGCCGGATTGTAATCGGTTAAGATCTGGTTTGATTTAAATCGAACGAAACAGTGTGGATATTACGGTGGATTGGTAAGCAAAAAGCCAGGGGCATTGCCGCACTGGTGTTTATCAGTGTGCTGACTCCACCACTGGGTGCGATTTTTCAGCCTTACGTGACCGAGGCGGTTTTCGGGTTGCTCTGTATTGCATTTGTTCGCATTGACTTTACACAATGCAGACACTATCTGCGTCGACCTGGATTAATACTTGGCGCAATCTTCTGGACGTCTGTCCTGGTTCCCCTTCTTGCAATATTTGTCCTCCGGTTTATGGGAGTCAACATTACGCACCCGGATTTATCTCTCGGCATTACTCTCCAGGTAGTCGCTTCGCCGATGATGGCAACACCCGCCATCGCCACACTCATGGGCTTGGATGGCACTTTAGTGCTTGTCACTCTGGTGGCGAGCACCAGTCTTGTTCCGCTTACAGCCCCATTGCTGTTCGAACTCTCTGGCATCTCCTTAGAAATACTGCCCTGGCAGCTGGGGATGAAACTAGTTGGATTGATTCTAGGGTCGGTGTGCATTGGATTGTTTATTCGACGCTGGATGGGGCCCGCTAAAGTCGTCAAGCTTCAATCAGAATTGGATGGCATTAATATACTGCTGTTGTTTGTATTTATATCCGCTGTGATGGGGCAGTTAGGTATTCGATTTATCACAGAACCGATGCTTATGTTGTCTCTGACTCTGACGACATTCGCTTTATTTTTCACACTATTTTTCACCACCTATGTGCTGTTTTTAACGAGCGGAAAAGAACAGGCGTTTTCTCTTGCACTGATGACTTCCCAACGCAACATGGGATTGATGGTTGCGGCAGCGGGTGGTGTGCTGCCGGATACCGCTTGGCTGTATTTCGCTGTCAGCCAGTTCCCGATTTACTTCGCACCTTATTTACTTCATCCGGCTTTGGTTTTTATCAGGCGTTAAAAACGTTAAATCCTATTGGATTAAATCAGCCAACTCTAGTGCCTTAGCCTAAATTTTCCTAAAGGGCGAACAACGATGCAGAATTTTCGCAAAAAACACAAAGAGTTCAAATCAAAAAGCGTGGCCTGCCTACAGAATTCGCTGTATCATCCAACCAATCAAGATAAAGGCTCCAGAAGCGCTGCCTTGGTAACTGACGTGTAGTCGCTGAACCAATCGCGGCTCTCTTTTTTATATCAAAACAGCTGATGGAGCTTTCTATGCGTAAATCCCATTCCCCCGGTAAATCTACTCTGAGCATCTGGGGTGGCGAACAGGAACATCCTCTCTACGAACGCTCAACACAGGTACCTGTGGTGCATAGTGTGTCCTATACCTATGACGATCTCGACACCTGGCAAAACGTCGCGCTCGAAAACGAAGCAGGTCATATTTATTCGCGAAACACAAACCCAACGGTGCGTGCGTTTGAAGATAAGGTCAAGGAGCTTGAGGGTGCTCAAGCCGCCACCAGTTTCGCTTCTGGCATGGCGGCAATCAGCAATGTACTTGGCACGTTTCTGAAACCCGGGGATCGCGTAGTATCTATCAAAGACAGCTACGGTGGTACCAACAAAATCTTCAACGATTTCCTGCCACCACTTGGTATTAAGGTTGTGCTGTGTAACACCACTGATTCCGAACAAATGGAGACGGAAATTCGAAAAGGCTGCACCCTGCTCTATCTCGAAACACCGACCAATCCTACGATTAAAATTGTAGACATTCGGCGTTTGAGCCAAGTAGCGAAAGAAATGGACGCGATGGTCGTGGTTGACAATACTTTCGCCACTCCCATCAACCAGAACCCGCTCGAATTGGGCGCAGATATTGTGCTGCATTCTGCCTCCAAGTACCTCGGCGGACATGCCGACGCACTCGGTGGCGTCATCTGCGGCAGTCGGCAGCTAGTCAAGCAGGTTTATCATTACAGAGAGATTAACGGCGCAACCCTTGCTCCCATGGATGCGTATAGCTTTATCCGAGGAATGAAAACTCTAAAACTACGTGTCGAACGCCAGAACGAAAATGCCATGGCGGTAGCGCAATGGCTCGAAAACCATCCATTCATAGAACAGGTAAATTATCCAGGCCTAGCGTCCCACCCTGATCATGATATTGCTGCACAACAGATGCGCGGTTTTGGCGGGATGCTGAGTTTTGCGGTAAAAGGTGGTTTCGACGCGATTAAAGAGTTTCTGCCGAGACTCCAATACGCGCATCGTGCCGCCAACCTCGGCTGTGTTGAAACCGTGGTTGGCCCGCCCGCTACGACCAGCCATGTTGAATGTAGTGCCGAAGAACGTGCTGCCGCAGGCATCCCGGAAGGTCTGGTTCGGTACTCTGCAGGAATTGAGGATATTGAAGACCTGATCTCTGATCTTGATCAGGCGCTTGGCTGTCTGAAGGGCTGATGCAACACTTCGCGTAGGAACAAATCGTTGAGTATCTGAATGTGCACCTGAAACTGGCAAAGCCCTCGCAATACCAGCCGATGGGTCTATTTTGCTAAGTGTCGCTAATGATGACGTTCATCAGAGAATGACATGTTGATTGAGTGAGAAATATTCTCCTTTCGCCAGTTTTAGTTGATCTGTTTCCTTCAAGAACACTCCTGTCTTCTACGCACCTGTCAATTCAAGCCCGGGCGCTGACAGATTCAATCTAAACCTCTACAAAGTGCTGGTTCTTTTTTTGAAAGTAAATCACGCAGGACAACACAATACTCAATGCCGACAAACACGCTGCAAGCCAGAAGACATTCTGCAGCCCTGTTTCGCCCACATAACCAGCCATTAACGCACCTAGCGCGCCAACACCGTCTAAAACCACAAAGACAAATCCCAGAGTCGTCGCTGCGCGCTTGCCGGCATATTCCACCGCACTGGCCAGCACGCTGGAGCGAATACTGACAAGCAGTGCCATATTCAATATAAGCGCTGCAACAATAATTAATGACTGACCCGACAGGAAGGCGACGATCGAACATACTATGGCTCCTGTCGAACCCACCATAAACACCAGATTGCGATCAGCACCATCGGAGTAGCGACCGATCACGGGCTGCAGCAATGAGCCAAGCAGCATAGATGAGGCAAACACGACGCCGGCAATAGCCGCGGTATAACCCAGCGACTGTTGCAAAAACAAAGGTGTCATGCTCATCAACGACATTAGTGCCATGTTGTAGATTGCAATCATCAACACCAGCGTGATTCCAGCAGGGCGAAGCCATCTCTTGCTGATATCGCGCAACTCCATTTTGGTGACTGCTTTTGCCGCGGACACCGGAATTCTCTTGGCATAGAATATAAATACAATTCCCATGCAGACAGCCGGTATCACAGTGAGCTGCAAGGTCGCTCGCCAATCCAAAAAACTGAGCAGGAAGCCGACCATCAGCGGTGCCCCCACTTCAGATAAGGTACCGCCCATCGCGTGTATACCCAAAACCATACCGCGTCGCTTTGGCATTTGCTCCACCAGCACTCCAGTCGCAATAGGATGCCACGCGGCATCTCCCATGCCTGCTATTGCCAGAAGAATCGCCAATGACCAAAAACCCGGGGCAAACGAAGCCAAAACATAGCCAATTGCGACCCACCAGAATGTCATTGCCAGCAACCGACCCTGGTGACTCACCCGGTCAGAGAGAATGCCTGCTGGTAGATACCCCAACGAAGCACCGACATAGTGAATGGTGAGCAACAGCCCAAGTTCAGACGGAGATAGCCCCATATTGGCGGCAATCGCCGGGGCCAATATCCAGATCGCGCCAGGCGCCCAGTCATTCGCCATATGGCCCAGCGGCATGTTGATCAAGAGCGATTTCATTGGGTCCTCAGCTGATGGAGAGCCCCTCCGGTAGTTTGGTGTTCAAGAGGGGAAACATTTAGGAGAATGTACTTGTCGCTGCTTCCCGCTGGCAACTACTATTTTCATTTTGAGACTGCTCTCTGCGCACTCAAATGTTACTATTTCGGCATCATCTTTTATAACACCCAACAAGAATGAGTACTGGTCTGATCGCATTACTGGACGACATTGCCGCGCTGGCAAAGGTCGCAGCTACTTCCCTGGACGACATCGCTGCCCAAACTATCAAAGCTGGCACTAAATCTGCCGGCGTGGTCATCGACGATGCCGCGGTGACACCCCGCTATGTCGTTGGCTTTGACGCATCAAGAGAGCTACCCATTGTTGCAAAAATTGCCTGGGGGTCCATAAAAAACAAACTGCTATTTTTGCTCCCTGCAGCGCTGCTTCTTAGTTTGATTGCACCGTGGCTTATCACCCCACTTTTGATGTTGGGAGGCGGCTATCTCTGTTATGAGGGGGCAGAAAAGGTGCTTGAAACGCTGTTTCCACATCAGGCCCATCAGCATGAAGAACAAATCGGTGCTCCGGTTGGTAATCCAGAACAGCTGGAAGAAGAAAGAATCGCGGGTGCAATTCGCACTGACTTTATTCTCTCCGCGGAAATCATGGCCATTACCCTGGCAGCAGTACCCGACTCCAACCTATGGACCCAGGGCGCTGTGCTAGCTCTGGTTGGCATCGGTATCACCATTGTAGTCTATGGTTCCGTTGCCTTGATTGTAAAAGCTGACGACGTCGGCGTGGTGATGGGGCGCACCACTTCCTCTTCACCACTGGGCAAACTGTCCCGTGGGATTGGAAAAGCATTAGTGGTGGGTATGCCCTACTTCCTGAAATTATTAGCGATCGTTGGAACCGTCGCCATGCTTTGGGTTGGTGGCAGTATCGTTATGCATGGCTTGGCTGAATTCGGCTTTCACTTACCCGAACATCTCGTGCATTCACTCGGTAACCTCGCACCCTCCGGTGACAGCACCTTAGCAGGGTTTATCAAATGGATGTATGGTGCAACTGGAGCTGGGGTTTTTGGCCTGATTGTTGGGGCGCTACTGATTCCCGTTGTGCAATTTGTGATCGCACCTATCTGGAACAAAGCCCAGGCACTGAAATCCTCGTAACGCTAGAGCCTGATTTAAGCGCTTATGCTACACAACCTGTTAGGCCGCAGCAGGATTCTTGCAACGAGAATGGATGTCCTCAATGGCTTTTTCCAGCTCTTCCGAAATAGTCACTTCGGCGGTATCGATATTCTCTTTTAGCTGTACTAAGTTTGTCGCCCCAATAATGTTCGCAGTCACAAACGGTCGCGTATTGACAAACCCTAGAGCGAGCTGGGTTGGGGTCAGCCCATGTTGTTGTGACAACTCTGCGTACTCCCGTATTGCGGTTTCGGCCACCGCAGATTGGTAACGGGTCATAAAGTCCGGGAAACGTGCCATTCTGCTGTCTACGGGGCGCAATCCATCGATGTACTTTCCACTCAGCGCACCCATGCCTAATGGAGAGTAAGCAAGGAGACCCACGTTTTCTCGATAAGCAAATTCGCTGAGTCCACCCTCGAAGATTCGATTGATCAGACTATATGAGTTTTGAATCGAAACTATTTTGCTCAAGCCCTGTTCTGTTGCAGATAAGTATTGACTTACCCCCCATGCGGTCTCGTTGGAAACACCGACGGTTCTCACTTTCCCAGACTTGACCAACTCATCCAGGGCCGACAACGTCTCGGCGATGGAAACCTCTGTGGGATCGTCTTTGTGAACGTAGGATCCGTTGCCCTCCCCAAACAATCCCAATGGTCGGTTCGGCCAATGCACCTGATAGAGATCAATGTAGTCTGTTTTTAATCTTCCCAGGCTGTCATCCACCGCCTGATGAATTTGCTTTCGGTTAAGGCGAGGTAGTTCACCACCTCGCATCCAGCCTCGATCACTCCGCCCAATCACCTTTGTCGCCAGAATCACCTCTGCGCGACGCCCGGTTTTTTCGATCCAGTTTCCAATGATCTTTTCGGTATCACGCGCCGTTTCTTTTTTCACCGGCACCGGATACATCTCAGCGGTATCCCAAAAATTCACACCCCGTTCCAGAGCATAGTCCATTTGCGCAAACGCCTCGGCCTGAGAATTTTGCTCCCCCCAGGTCATCGTTCCCAGACAGATCAAACTGACCTCGATTTCACTGTCGCCAAGCTTTTTATATTTCATTGATTTCTAGAGTGTTTATTGAGGTGATCGTTTCTCTGTCGCGCGTTTTATCTTTGTCTCCAGGCAATCCTGTATCCGATCTGCATTGATATATCGTTGACAGTCATCAACGTTACTATATCTTTGATCGTTGTTATCAGTTGGAAAAACCGCTTCAGGGTTTTGATATCGAGCTTCCACCCTTTGCGGATTCTCCTTCTGCACGCCGTAGCTATATAACAACCATGCGATTAGGAGAACAACGACAAGTTTCAACAAAGAGCCCACCGGAGATTTATACGCTTATCCAATATGAGAAGGAATTTATCGTCGCATTGCACTCGCATTTTTGCAATAGATGCTTATGTGGTTTATAGAAAATGATAAACTATTTTATTTACCTTTTTACTTACAGGAATAACAGAGTGGCACTAAAGCGATATATCACTGAAATGGGCATGGGCGTAGACGTTCATGGTGGCGACTACACCAAGGCAGCAAAACGGGCGGTTTCCGATGCCATTCGTCACTCGAGCTTGAACTTCTTTGGGCATATCGGTAAATCCAGGGACGAGATGCAGATTATCTTAAAGCTGGGTGCCGCAAATCCTGACCAGATTAATCAACAGGCGGTTGCTGCCGAACTACCTTATGGTGCGGTCACAGTGGAACCAGAAAAAGGTGGTCTGGACATTCCCAGCGAAAACGGCAAAGATTTAATGGTCATTGTGAATGCAGTGGTATTAGTGTGCTTCGACGAATAATGCTTCGAGGCTTTACTGCTACCGACTTTTGAACCATTGAGTTTTTGAATTCAACTCGTTGAAAGAATGATCGACTCGACCGACCCTTTGCTGCAGCCCTTTCAACTCGGGCACCTTACGTTCAAGAACCGGATCATGTCGACGGCCCATGAACCCAACTATCATGAAGATGGGATGCCCAAGGATGCATATCGGGCATACCACGTTGAAAAAGCAAAGGGCGGTATCGCTATGACCATGACCGCTGGGTCGGCCATTGTTTCGAGAGATTCTCCCGCGGCTTTTGGCAATCTTCATGCCTATTCGGACGACATTATTCCCTGGCTGAGAAAGCTCACCGAAGAATGTCATCAATATGACTGCAAAGTCATGATCCAACTCACCCATCTAGGAAGACGAACGAACTGGAATCATTCCGATTGGCTACCGGTTATTTCAGCCTCACCGGTCCGGGAGCCAGCGCATCGTGCGTTCCCCAAAGAAATGGAAGATTGGGATATAGAGCGGGTGATTGCAGACTATGTTGCCGCTGCGCTTCGTATGCAAGAGGCTGGTTTGGACGGACTTGAAGTCGAATGTTATGGACACCTGATGGACAGTTTCTGGTCTCCGTTGACCAATCAACGAGAGGACGAATATGGCGGATCGTTAGACAATCGTATGCGTTTCAGTATGCGAGTCTATCGTGCAATGCGAGAAGCCTTGGGAAGCGACTTTCTCGTTGGTTCGAGGCTGGTTCTCGACGAACAAATGGAAAAGGGCATTAACAAGGAAGAAGGTTTGCATATCGCCAAACGTTTGGTTGAGTCCGGCACCATCGATTTCTTTAATGTCATACGCGGCAATGTTAATCACGACGCTCTCTTGACGAAAGTCATTCCCATTACTGGCATGGCATCGAGCCCGCATCTTGATTTTGCCGGCGAAGTACGAGAAGTCACCCAGTTTCCAGTTTTCCACGCAGCGAAGATTAGCGATGTCGCCACTGCGCGGCATGCAGTTTCTTCTGGCAAACTCGATATGGTGGGAATGACTAGAGCGCATATTGCGGACCCCCATATTGTCCGTAAGATTGAAGCGGGTATCGAAGACCAGATTCGACCATGTGTAGGGGCGACTTATTGTCTTGACCGAATCTACGAAGGTCATGGCACATTGTGCGCTCACAATCCGTCTACTGGCCGCGAAAACACGATGCCGCATGAACTGGGTCGAAGTAAAACCAGAAAAAGTGTGGTGATCGTAGGTGCCGGCCCTGCAGGACTAGAGGCAGCGAGAGTCTGTGCGGAACGGGGGCATGCGGTGACTGTGTTTGAAGCAGCCAACGAAGTGGGAGGGCAAATCAGACTGGCGGCAAAGTTGCCAAGGCGAAAAGAAATTCTGGGTATCGTCGAGTGGCGCCACAGTGAATGCGAGCGTCTGAACGTCTGCTTTGAAATGAATCAATATATCGACGAAACCGATGTCATTGCTTTAAATCCGGACGTTGTTGTGATTGCCACCGGAGGCCTGGCGCAAACCACTGCGATAGATAGCGGCCACGAGTTGGCTGTCAGCAGTTGGGACATTCTAACCGGCGACGTGCCGATCAAAAATAATGTGTTGTTTTTTGACGATAACGGCGCCCATGCCAGCATGAGTGCAGTTGAAATGATTGCTGAATCAGGAGCAAAGCTTGAGTTAATCACACCAGAGAGAATGTTCGCTCCCGAAATTGGTGGTATGAATCTGGTGCCGTATATCAAGTCGATTCAGCGTAACCATGTTCAAATCACATCGATGCAAAAGGTGCGCCATCTGGAAGTTCACAACAATTCGACAGATCAATTACGTGCGGTACTGTGGAGTCATTACACGCACAACGACTGCGGTGAGAGAATTGTTGATCAAGTGGTAGTCGATCATGCAACATCACCACTGGACGATGTGTATTTCGCATTGAAGGAACGTTCCTCCAATCGTGGAGAGCTTGATCAGCAAGCCTTTATACAATGTCAACCGCAAAACATACAAAGTAATCCCGACGGTAAGTTTCAACTATTTCGCATTGGAGATGCGGTTGCCGCGCGCAATGTGCATGCTGCTATCTATGATGCACTCAGGCTGTGTCGAGTCTTTTGAAGACTGATTAATACGTATTCTCCTCGCTGATCAACTCTTTTACTAGTAACAAGCGAGAAGGGATAACTATATTGCGGATGTATCACGGGGGAGTAACAACGTCGCAATGAAAATGATAAATCCGGCAACCGCCAGTAGGAGAAATAAACGGTCAAAACCCCAGATGCTGTGTATCCACGCGATCAGGGGAACCGAAGACGCCATCACAGAAAACGTCACCAGATACCGAACCGCATAAGCTCGACTTCTCCACTCACTCTTCGCCATCCTGCCAACTAACACGTCGTTAATCGGAATTTGACCAAACACTGCGAGCATAAAAGCGAATGCGACAATCAGTGCAGAAACACCTTCCAGGCCCATCATCACTAGAAATAATACGCCTTGGGAGAGCGCAACCACGCTAAACACGAGACGCACTGGATATCGGTCAACCAAAAAGCCAACAACCAGTTGAGCAAACGCTGCCAAAGCAAAAACCAGAAAGGTATACCAGCCAACGAGGGACGCACTGCCCGCAAAATCTGAAAGACGCTCGTCTAGCACTTTCGGTAATGCAAATGTGGTGCTTTGGAATATTAAACCGCCTACTGCCGTGGTAAAAAAGATGACACCAAAGACCATCAGAAGCGTGTTTTTCTCGATTGTCTTTTGCGACAGAGGTATTGCGACCGGCTTCGCGGAATTCTTGGTTTCGGCTTCTTGCGAGACTGACTGAAAATGAAACCGCCAGTAAAGTAAGCCCAGAGTGATTGAGGCGATCCCCGGAATATAGAAAGCACTTTGCCAACCTACTCTATCCACCAATAATCCCGTGAATAATGCTGCACAGGCCACGCCCATGTTCCCAAATATCCCATTGATTGCGATAGGCACCCCCGTGCGTTGCAGGCCCTCCACCACCATGGACAATCCAACTGGATGATAGATGGCTGCGAATATCCCAATCAGCGTTAGTGCGACCGACATCTCAACCGGGGTACTGGCAAAGCCTGCAAAAATAGCGCTGAAGCCGATCCCAATAAAGAAAATAACAATCATACCTTCACGACTCCATTTATCCGCCAGCCACCCAGCGGCTATGGCACCTACACCAAAGGCAATAAATCCCGGCGTTGCGTAAGGCACTAATTCCGCATAGCTCATCCCCCATTCGGATGTCAGCCGAAGTGCAGCAACCGATGCGAATATCAACATAAACAAGTGATCCAGAAAGTGGCCCAAATTCAAGTATAAAAAGCGGGTTTGCGCGTGTGTCATAACAGGTTATTCAAGAATCAGCGAACGAGCAGCACTAAAAACAATATACTCGGTGAATTCTGGATGATCGGCCTTGGTGGTCATGGCAGAATATAGTCAGGTTTAACCAGAGAATGCAAAGTCATTGATTCGCAACGTGGTCAGTTTGTAATGAATCGAAAAAATAGCAGAGCGCGTAAAATCATAGTTTTATTAGTTTCAGTATGGCTAGTTGCCTCTGTCTTCGCATTTGCTGCGCATCGCCAACAGATAGATGTAAAGGAAATCGAATCGAGGTTGATAGACGAAGCCTACGAAAGGAGTCAATGGATGATCCGAGCATCGCATATTCTAGTCGCTGTCAATGAGGATGCCAGTCACCGGAAACAAGCGCAGGCATTGGAAAAAATCCTGGAGCTGCGCCAAACCATACTAGACGGTCAGACCTTTGCCAGTGTGGCCAAAAACTATTCCGACGACCCCACAATTAAGGAATCGGGTCCCGACCTCGGCTACTTTACCGTGTTTGAACAGCTCTACCCCATCGAGACTGCAGCGTTCGAGACCCCGGTAGGTGCGATTTCGCAACCAGTAAAAACACGATTTGGCTACCATATTATTCAAACGACTGAACGTGTTTCTATCAAGAAGAGAAAAGGCGTTGCCCATCTCCTGGTAAAGGATTCTTCCTCCCGGGGATATCAAAAAATTCTGACGCTCGCAAAAATGCTGAACGATATCAGTTTTGAATCGCTGGTTAAGAATTTTTCAGACGACCCTCTAACTAAAACCCAAGGTGGTGAACTGGGCTTTGATCGACTAATTAACCCGTTGGAAAAAACGCGCTTATTGCTTGGCCTCAATCAGGTATCTAAACCGATTCAATCTTCTCAAGGGTGGCATTTGATTAAGGTAACAGAGTTGCGAGAAATGCCGAGTTTTCAAAATGTCAGGCAGTCACTACGACATCGGATTCACCTCGATCAACGGGTCGAGAGAATCCTGGAAGCTATTTCAAGAAACGACTCACTGTACCCGGTTGCCATATCCAGGTAGGTGGATAAAATCGAACCACTTAAAATATCCATTTACAGAGACAGATTGAATGCGACGACTGGTAAGTTCAGGCTCACATCTCGAAAGACCAATCGGTTTTTCACGGGCGTGCCGAGTGGGCAATATCATTGCAGTTTCCGGCACTGCACCGATACAAAATGGTGAAACTGCTTACGTGGGAGACGTCTACGGTCAAACCCGATACTGTCTCGAATTATCTATTGGCGCGATCGAAGAGGCGGGCGGTTCAATCGAGCATGTTTGTCGCACTAGAATCATGTTGACGGATATCTCCCGGTGGGAGGAAGCCTCTAGAGCCCACGGTGAATTGTTTTCAAACATTCGTCCGGCCTGCACTTTTGTTGAAGTCAGTGGTTTTATAGATCCGTTGTGGTTAGTAGAAACTGAAATGGACTGCGTGCTGGATCAAGATCAGTGACGTAAATATCAATGACGTGGACTATTAACGCGGATGCAACTTTGAGTTTTATACGAACAAGTTACCGCGCTGACTCATCTGTCATAGTGTGTTTGACACCTAAAAAGTTTGGAGCAGGAAGCTGATACCCGACGATGTTTACGATTCTTTGCGAGAAACTTTCTCGGTGACAAACTCCGCTGGTGAAGTAATCTCCAGCAATTCCATGTCATCGGAATGTCTGACTTCCCGGTGCTGAATGCCCGGTGGTTGTAAGACACAGGATCCCGTTTTCAACATGTGTTCGCCTTCACCTTCGTATTCAAAAACCACCCATCCTTTCAATACGTATACCAATTGAAAATTCAGAGTATGTTGATGCCATTCCCCCGCAGAATGACGACCTGGAACTGCTCGAATCACATTAGCCCCGAAATCGCCTTGGGTTGCTGTACGAATCCCCAGATCGCGGTACTGGAAAAAATCTCGTAACCCGTCCCCCTCAAATATGCTCTCGTCAGCATGCTGAATCGTGAAGGATTGAGTTTTCCACATAGATTCTGAAGATGGCAGGGTGATATCTCTCATAGGATAATATAAAAATGCTTCGATTCAATTTTACCAATCAAATAGTCAAGTTTAGAAATCGTCTTACAGCGGCTATGCTTCTCTGTTTTGCCCTAATCAGAAATTTGGAGGTTAGCGCAGACAAATAGAAGTTTGGACTACCCCTATTCCCTTTTGGAGCTAGCCCAACAGATAGCCGGTGACGCGATTATTCATAACAGCAGAACAAGGCATCACCGATGTTTTAGCGTCGTTCAATGGTACCACGCTAAATTTATCCTCGATTAGCGGTTCGGGCCTTATATCACTGTAATTTGAAACCCG
The DNA here is from genome assembly GCA_019634245.1 of Gammaproteobacteria bacterium. The sequence continues at coordinate 5,200 of JAHQVR010000107.1, read as the reverse complement.
GGTTAATGACCGGGTCCATGGCCGGGTCCAAGTGTTCTAATTGTGTTCTGATTGGTTTCTAGTTGCCCGATTGCTAACAGCTGGTCGGTCAGGACCATATCACTCAATGTCCCTTCCCTGGGCGAGGCCTGGTATGAGTAGCAGGCGTCTATAAGCTTATGCGCACGCCAAAGCGAAACTGGGTACTGCCAAAGTCGAGGTCTGTGACGACAGAGCCAGTCGACACCGATGTCGTGACTTCGGCGCTCTCGGTACCCAAATACCGATACTCAGCAAAAAGGTTGGTACGATCGCTAAGTTCATATCCGATACCTGCCATGATTTGATAGGCGATAACGGTGTCGTCGTCATCAAGCACGTCGGGTATAGCGTCAACGCCAAATCCTTCTGCTTCAATCATGGCTACACCCAGACCGGCACCCACATAAGGTGTAAACGCTGATGCGGTAGCGAAGTCGTAATACCCGTTGAGTAATACCCCAGCCATGTTTATCCCACCGATGGCGCCTTCCAGCGGTGCACCACCATTAAGGCTGTGGGAACTTACTTCATCTTCGCCCAATACCAACTCAACCTCGTACCGATAGCCTAGCCGTTTCCAGCCGTATGCCGCGCTATAGTTCCAGTCGTCCTCGAATTCGGTATCGATGGTACCGGGTGCTACCTGAAAACTGGTTTCGTCGGTTGAAGTGATCCCAAGACCAAAGGTGATGTAGTTTTCAGAATTCTGGGCATGGACGGAAACGCTAGAACCCAGCAGCGAAACTAAACAAATCACATTCAAGTTGACAGCTTTAGTGGCAAATCTCATTGAGAAACTCCAACGGGAAAAGGAAAGAGAGTTGCAAAATAACTCCCTCCAGGTGAAATGATTGCGAATAGGAGTGATCCGACAATTAATTGTAATTTATCCGACGGGTCTCCTATTCGAACGGTGCTAATGTCCGCTTTGACAAGGACAGCCGAAGGAATCCAGAATCGTAATTTGTCTTGATCTGCCCAAAGCGGACATTCCTAAGGAATATCGAGGACGTTTCAGTTTACCAATTGAGACACCTTCTACTTATTAAAGGGTCGGTGACAACTAGCTCTTTTCCCTAATAATGATTGATACTCGATTGTCACCGAACCTCTTTCTGCTTCCTTGGTCTTCAAAGACAATTCACCACCACATTTCCGTTGGCTGCTTTAACCGGGAAACAAGTTTCGTTTTCTGGGCCACTGTCAAGGTCAAGCCTACCATTAGATCTCAGGCGCGCTAAATGAGGCCTATTTACGTTACCTATATTAGCGAAAAACCCTCCTATCAAAACCTTGTCATTTAATTGCGATAACAAGGAAGAAATATTGTCATCCGGCCCAGCCCCCAGATCGAAAGTGGCATCCACCGAGCTATCAGTATTGAGGCGTGCAATCCGATTTCTGGTATTACCACGCACAACCGTAAATAGTCCGCCAATCACTATCTTACCGCTGGGCTGCAACGCCATTTTAGTGATCGTTGAATTCGCACCTGAGCCAGTTGAGAATCCCGTATCAAGCTCACCGTTCGTGAATACGCGTGCAATACGATTCCTTACCGAAAAGCCAGTTTGAGTGAACTCTCCACCTACAAGAATTCGGCCATCGTTCTGAATGGTCACGTCATGAACCGGTGCATTAGCGCGAGCTATTGCGCCTACCCCACTGTCCAAACTTCCATCAGTGTTCAAGCGAGCGAAGTATCCACGTGTTGATTGATTCACTGTTGTAAAATCTCCGCCAATCACTATTTTGCCATCATTTTGCAAAGCGACTGCTCTAACACGCGCATTCGCTCCTTGACCTGGATCAAAGTCCTGATCAACCGAGCTGTCGGTATTCAATCGTGCTATGCGATTAAGAGGGTTAGCTTGAACCGTGTCAAAATCACCACCAGTAACTATTTTTCCATCGGCCTGAATTGTTAAAGCAAGGACCGTGTCATTAAAACCGCTACCACCCGAGAAGCTCGAATCAACTGAACCATTAGTGTTTAATCGAGCAATCCTGACTCGTGGAATGTTGTTAAACTCTTCGAAATCTCCTCCAATCAGAATCTTGCCATCTGCTTGTAATGCAATTGCAAAGATTGTTCCATTTGCCCCTGACCCTATGTCAAAACTGTCATCCAGGCTGCCATCTAAGTTCAAGCGAACAAGCCTATTCCGAAGCACAACGCTGTCATCGCCAAAGAATACAGCTGAGAATGCACCACCTAACAGTATCTTACCGTCGGCCTGTTGCGCCATTGCAAACACTGGGCTGTTGGTTGTGGTGTCAAAAGCCCAAGCCTTGGTCGGGCCGGTCAGCAGTACGACATATAAACCAATTATGGCAAATAGTTTTATCGGTATTCGAATTCGCTGATTGCTCATCTCAAAAAAGCCTGAAAAATTTGCCTAGTATATAAGGGGGACAGGCCACGGTTAAACCGTGGTATGCGTTGAAAGCTACGTGGGCGCGGTTGGTGAGCCTGATGGTTTGAAGTACTTATGTAAATTTATGAGCAATGCATTCGAAACGGTTTTTTGTCAACCAACTCGCCAGTATTGTAGTCTACTTGTTGGTCATAATTAATTTCTCCATTAACAATCCATCTACTTCCATTATGAGAAGTGAGAAAACTTTTGTTATAGCAAGCAATCTCTTCTCCTTCTTTCATGCCGTATACTCCCTTGCAGCTCGCTTTATCATTTGTCTTGGTTAAATAACATCTCATGCTTGTTGACCTGACCTTTGATATCCTCCCACTACTATATAAAAATTCCTCAAGAGAATTTGCAGCTGCTTTCGCTGCTAATTGACCTTGAACGGTTCGCTCACTAACCTCTAACTCAACTTCTAACGCATGAGCTTGATGTATTTGATCGTTATTTAACGTCCTTGCTACTCTCCATCCAGATAAATCTTTGAACAGCTGAAGCTTCACTAAATCTATCGCGCCCTGTTCGGTTGTAACCTCATATCCAACAAAGCCTGTCTTTGGAAAGTCATCTTTAAAATGCGTGATAGTCATTCCAAAGCGACTGCCGACAGTATAGTTCCGATCTAAATTGCCTATATATGCCCTTGACACCATATCAAGAGTATCAAAACTGTCATCACTAAGATCAAGTTTGCCATTTTTAATCTTAATATCTTTGTGCGTAGCTGTTCCAATACCTTCGAATTCTGTGTTGCTATTTTGATGGCTAAATTTTATCTTGTATGGAATCCCAAGGTCGTTGGCTTCTTCAAATTCAACCAATAAGATATATTCATCAAGGAATGTTTTAGATTCTGGCAATTTTTCTCCTTCTTTCATCATCTCTAATCGGACATGTGGCATAGAGCCTTGACTTAAAGAACGACTGTCGAAGGTGGTGTTTTCAACGGCCGTATTACCAAAAAAAATAATTTCCGCCGAAAGATCAGCAAAAAACTCTTTACCTTGTCTGAGAAGAAGGTTTCCCCCCCGAAGAATAGTTTTATCAGGTTCGAAAGCACCACCTAGTACTTTCCCTACTACCTTTTGATTCTGAATTTTATCTTCAACAACCTCGGTTTTTTGGGTGTCTGGTTGTTCGCTATCTAACTGTTGATCGCAACCACAAAGAAGAATAAAAAGGCAAAGAATTACTATAGATTGTGAATTCTGAAACATATCGACTGACTGCTTTTCCATAAAGTACGCTATACAAAAAAAGATCGAATGGCAGAAATGGGTATGACGGGGCAGTTGCAGAATTCCAGAATCGCTATTTGTCTCAAACTTGCCCAATTCAGTCATTGAAGCTCGTATGGCACATAATAAACTTCCAACACATTGCAAGTTTATGTGCCTTAACTATGAGACATTCAAGATTTTCTATAAACCAATGCAAATGCTGTATCAGTCGAGTGGTCATGCCCTTTTTTCGCATACATCGGAACCTCTGCAACTTTCAAATCTTTAATTCGTTCAGATGCTACTAAATCTCGAAGAACGGCTTCAAATCCAGCCTCTTGGTAGAAGGCCTTTTTGACGCCGATGACAAAAAGAGCATCAGCACGGGCGATCTCAAGCAATGCCTTGAGTGGTTCGGGCCCCAGATGCCCTGATGTGAAAGTTCCTGCAGAGAGTACCGCACCATAGTCATTTTCGATTGAAGTTAGCGACTTCGTAAGATCGACTTGATAAAGCATTCGATATAGCTGTTTTTCTTCTGAAATTCGAAGCATTTCGGTCGATATGTCTATTCCATCGATCTGTTCGCGTGGAAGATCCAAGGCTCTTGCTACGAGCCCGGTGCCGCAACCGATATCGGCAATTGGCGAGTCAGTTGTTGTACGTGCATCACAATAAATCTCAGCTATTGCAGCCGGATAGTACCACCCCAACTCGTCAGCGAATTCTAAATCATATGTAGATGCGAATTCATTGTAGTACTCTGCATTGTCATCCGGAGTTGAAAGCTTGTATGCCTCCTCAAGAAGAGTTTGTCCTACGCTTTTCCTAGTCATTGTTTAATCCTTCAATTCTCCTACCGACACAATGTCGAACTATCCAGCCTGAATGGCTCTTACTGAGAATCTGCATGGTAATTTGATGCAAACTTTTGATATGTTTCTATAATTGACGACTGTCGCAAAAGAGAATGGTACCGCCGATCGCTGGTGTAAAGCCATCCGGCAGATAGTTGCCCAAAGGGAACACTCGAAACTTTATCTAAAATTATCGTACTTCCGCATAGAAGTCATTCGAATTATTGTCAACGGAAGTTAGAAATCCCCCTTCTTGCGGTTTTCGAAACGACACTTTTCTTTACACCGAACCGAAACCACACCCGAAAGTGATTCTAGAGTGAACTGAGATCAATTTTCCAGATTTTTAAACCATCTCCGCCATAAGAGAAGAATATCAAATTGTTTCCCAGTCTTAACAGAAATTGTCTTTCTAGAGATGTAGGCACTGAGAAGAGTATTGATGCCAGTCTGTCCTCAGTATATACGCACGAATTCTCGACTGGATAAGAAATCATTTTTAGTGTGGTTCCTACTTGTGGACTATCATCTTTCAGTAAAAATTTGTCATGTTTTTGTGGAAGGCAGCTTGCGGATAATAGTGGTCCAAGAGCAGTGTCAGCATCAACCAAGCTAAATGTGCCGGAAAGTGTTCCATCACTCACCCACGGCTCTCTATCTGCATAGAAAAAAAATC
>JAHQVR010000106.1 GCA_019634245.1 Gammaproteobacteria bacterium | reverse complement strand
GTGGCATTATCGCATTTTCTATTGTGACTGAATCTGTATTCCAATGGCCAGGTATGGGTTTGCTGTTCCTAGACTCGATCCGCTATGTGGACATACCGGTGATGTCGGTCTATTTAGTGCTCATCGCATTAATGTTTGTCGTTATTAATCTACTAGTAGACATACTCTATGTCGCAATAGATCCACGCGTACGTCTTCAGTCGGAGGATGCATGAACCTCCTCTTGAGTGTGCGAAACAAAGTTCTTGAAAACGAATTGCTGTACTTATTTTTCAAGAGCCCAGTAGCGATTATCGCTGCCATCATTGCTTTTTTCAGCATCGGCGGCGCTGCGTTAGCCCCGTGGATTGCACCTATGAATCCCTACGATCTGACGAGCTTTGATTTATTGGATTCTTTAATCCCACCTATTTGGAGCGAGGCTGGAGACACTCGTTTTTTACTGGGCACTGACGACCAAGGACGCGATCTGCTATCCGCCATCCTCTACGGTACGCGCTTATCGTTGCTCGTTGGTTTGTTGTCGATTTCGTTTGCATGCGTTCTTGGAGTCACCGTTGGAGTTATGGCCGGGTATTTTGGTGGTCGGTTCGATGCGATTGTGATGCGCATAGCCGATGTACAACTGAGTTTGCCTGCAATACTTACCGCACTGCTCATTGACGGAATTGCACGAGGTCTACTGCCACGAGAAGCACATGATCAACTGATGATTGTGGTGCTCACCGTCGCTATTGGATTATCTCTGTGGGTGAATTTTGCACGTACAGCTCGCGCCTCTACCTTTGTAGAACGCAACAAGGAATATGTGCAAGCCACTGAAATTATGGGCATGCACCCACTGCGGATTATGTTTGTGCAAATACTTCCAAATATATTAGGGCCCATTTTGGTGATCCTCACCATTGATCTAGCAGTTGCTGTGCTACTTGAAGCTACCCTATCTTTCTTAGGTGTTGGTGTTCCACCCAATCAACCGTCCTTAGGAACACTCATTCGAATTGGCACTGAGTATTTGTTCTCAGGTGAATGGTGGGTTGTATTGCTACCCAGTTCGACACTAATCGTATTAATCATAGCGGTAAACATACTCGGTGATTTTTTACGTGATGCGCTCAACCCGAGACTGCGATAGTGGCTAAGACTGAACAAGCACTTCTGCAGGTTGAAAATCTTTCTGTGCGGTTTCCCACACGGTTTGGCGAGTTCACCGCCGTTAAAGAGGTTGATCTAGTGGTCAACGCTGGCGATATCCATGGTTTGGTTGGAGAGTCTGGTGCGGGTAAGTCAACGATTGGTGCGGCAATTTTAGGGCTACTACCCGGCACCGGATATATATCCGAAGGCAAAATAAGTTTACTGGGTGATTCTTTGCGCGAGCTATCGGCCGAGACATATCACCAGTTACGCGGTGCACGCATCAGCATGATATTCCAAGATCCACAAACCAGTTTAAACCCCTTACTAACAATCAGTGAGCAATTGGTTGAAACCATCCGCCAGCACAGCGATTTATCAGTCCAAGCTGCCAAAGATCGCGCACTGGAGCTGTTGTTGGAAACAGGCATCCACGATGCCGATCAGCGCCTGGATAACTACCCTCATCAGTTTTCAGGAGGGATGCGACAGCGTGTCGTTATAGCATTGGCTCTATGTACCGACCCAGAACTCATCATTGCTGATGAGCCAACGACCGCTCTGGATGTATCAGTGCAAAAGCAAATTCTGCAACTATTACAAACTCTGGCACAGAGCCGAGGCGTCGGATTTATTTTGATTACCCACGATATAGGCGTGATTGCTCAAGTGACCAATCGAGTAACGGTGCTGCGCAACGGCAGGGTTATGGAATCAGGTCAAACACAACAGGTACTCCGTCAACCCAAAAACGACTATACCCAAGCATTAATGGCGGCCGTACCCAGGCTAGAGACACGATTGAATCGCTTCGTAAACATCGTCGATGATGATCCTACGAAAGATATCGATCTCAGTTGGCAGATTGAAGGTGCCAGTGCTGATGTTGCCAGTGAGTGGTTACTTAACAGCACAAACGCCGCGGCCAATGTCGATGAATCAGTCATTCTTCAAGTTAAGGACCTCGAGGTAGCGTTTAACAAAGGGAGACCGGGTTGGTTTAAATCCAAAGATTCATTCAAAGCACTTAGCGGAATCTCGTTAAACGTTGGCACCGGTAGCGTATTGGGAGTAATCGGCGAGAGTGGAAGTGGAAAATCAACGCTAGCAAAAGCCATCACTGGACTGGTACAACCGTCTTCAGGACAGCTGTACTTCCAAGGCGAATCGCTACCTTTTGCCAAGCAGCGTAGCCGTTCCCACCCAGTTCGCCAAGCGATACAAATGATTTTTCAAGACCCATACTCTTCATTGAATAATCGCCGTACGGTCGAAGATATCATTTCCGAGCCAATTCGTTTTTATAAGCTCAGTAACAGTCGCTCAGAGCAGCGCAAGCTGGTCGCTTCCATGTTGGACCTGGTCGAAATGCCGCAACAGGCCATGCTTAAATACCCACATCAGTTCTCTGGTGGACAGCGCCAGAGAATCGCTGTCGCCCGCTCTTTAGTCGCCAGGCCCAGTTTTCTCATCTGCGATGAACCCACATCAGCACTAGATGTGTCTATACAAGCTCAGATATTAAATTTACTCAAAGATTTACAATCACATTTTGGATTATCTATTTTATTTATCAGCCACAACCTAGCCGTTGTCAGACAAATGGCAGACAACGTTATTGTTTTAAAAAGAGGACGCTTGGTGGAGAGCGCGAACAGTGAGGAATTTTTCAACCACCCCAAAGCACAATATAGCAAACAACTGCTAGCAGAATCGCCATCGCTGGAATACTAGACCCAGCGATGGCTCAGCACGCCTTTAGTTAATGGTGACCCAGCGCAGGATAAAAAAGTTGTCTGTACGTTGAGTCAGGCTAATAGTATCTTTCGATGCCCATATGAGTGGCTGCACGTACATGGGGATATAGGCGATATCACTTTGCAATAGGGCATTCACCTCATCAATCATGGCTTGTCGTTTACTATCGTCAAGTTCAGTTTGAATCATGGGCAGTAATTCATCTACGCGAGAGTTCGAGTAATCACCAAAATTCCAACTTCCTAACTTCTTCTCCGAATTGGGGGTGCTGGCTAAGAATCGAATTGGGTGCTCTGCATCAAAGGTGCCTGGCGACCAACCCAATAGATACATGTCGAATTTATCTTCCCTAAGCTCTGGCCAATAGTTTCTCACTGGCATACTGGTCAGTTTGGCATTCAATCCAACTTTAGCCATCATCGATGCGGCTGCCTTACAAATCGACTCATCATTGATGTAGCGATCGTTGGGGCACTGCAATCCAAAACTGAAACCTTCCGGATACCCAGCATCGGCCAATAACTGTTTAGCCGCCTCAGGGTCATAGGCCAACCGATCACTATTGCTCTGAGAATAACCACGCATAGCATCAGAGACAAGCTGCGCAGCAGGCTGTGCATTGCCTCTCATAACTTTGGCGATCAATGTGTCGACATCTATCGACTGATAGGCCGCCTGACGTACCCGTACATCCTGAAACGGGTTTGCATCCGACGTATCATCAGAAAATTTTAAGGCCTCAGCCTGATGTGCAAACCCGAACATGATGACTCGGGCCTCAACACCTTCGTGCACTGTAAAGCCACTTCGCTCTTTCATTCGAGGTACGTCTTGCAGGGGTATTGGTGAGATAAAATCTATTTCTCCAGACAGAAGTGCTGCCATACCCGTTGCACTTTGACCAATCGGTGTGAACACCGCTTCAGTAATATTACTCTCCAAGTCATCCCACCATTGCTCGAACGGCGCTAACACGGTTTGCACTCCTGGATCTCTCGATACCACGGTGAACGCACCGGTGCCATTAGAGTTGCGTGTGGCAAAGTTTTCCGCCTCTTTAGAGGGTCGCTCAGCTTCATTAGACTCAGCCCATTCACGATCTAGAATCATGAAGTTGGCGATGGAGTCTGGAAATAGAGGATTCGGAGCCGTCGTCAGAAAATCAATGGTGAACTCGTCAACGATCTTAACTTCGCTAACCGGTGCAAACCAAGAACGAACATCGGATTCTTCCGAAGATGCTCGCTCATATGAGAACAACACATCATCCGCAGTAAACGCAGAACCATTGTGAAAGGTGACACCTTCACGCAGTTTAAACCGCCAACCATCGCTGCCCAGCGCCTCCCAGCCAATGGCCAACGCAGGTTCAATCTTCATTTCTTTATTGCGCCTAACCAGCCCTTCATACACATTGTTAAGAAAACCCAGCACAGGGGCGGTATTGGTGGCATGTGGGTCCATGGTTTGAGGATCTGTCGTACCTGCCCACCGAAAAGTTTCAGCCTGTGATACAGACGCAGTAAGACCAAACAATGCTGCTGAAAACAGCCATAGTCGTGATTTAGTCATCGAGGAACTACCAAGTTGTCGCTGTAATTACAGCCTTAAACCCAGCTTACCCCATGAACTCGGCAGCTTGTCAATTTTCAGCCCAGTGACAGTTGTTGCCTGCCGACGTAATCCTGTGCGAACTGTGCCGCAATTCTCCCACTGCGGTTACCTCTGGTGAGCGCCCATTTGAGAGCTTCCTTTCGGCAATCCTCGTCGAGCTCAGTAATACCGTGTACAGCTAACCAACGTCGAACGGCAGCCAAGTATTGCTCCTGATTAAAGGGATGAAACGACAACCAAACGCCAAAGCGTTCAGACAAGGAAATCTTCTCTTCGACGGCTTCACCGTGATGCAACTCTCCCTCCACCAATCGAGAGTGCTCGTTGTCCACCATATGCTCAGGTAACAGATGTCGCCGATTGGAAGTGGCGTAGATCAATACATTGTCTGGCGCCACAGCGACTGAGCCATCCAAAGCCGCCTTAAGCGTTCGGTAGCTTGCATCATCCGCATCGAAGGATAGGTCGTCCACAAATAACAAAAAGCGCTCAGGTCGGCCAAGCAAGGGTTTTACCACCTGCGGTAAATCCACCAGATCATGAGCATCAATTTCTACCAGGCGCAGTCCTTGATCACCATAGCGATTCAGCATGGCCTTCACCAATGATGATTTCCCCGTGCCACGAGCACCCCACATCAATACATTGTTGCAAGGTAAACCATGTAAAAACTGCTGAGTATTGGTATCAACGACGGATATCTGACGGTCAATGGCGACCAGATCTTCAACCGATATTTTATGGATGTTCTCAACCGGTTCGAGCACTCGGCTTTGCCCTTGGGCCCGCCAGCGATAGGCCCAAACGTCAGAATCCAGCTCGGCGCTCTTCGCTGGCCCGAAAATCGCTTCAAGCCGATCTACTAGATGGTCCACTCGGTCCCAGACCGTGGCATTGGTTTCAGTCATGGTTTTACAAACTCTATTGGGGGTTTTAATCAATTCCCAGCGCAACAACAAGGCTGTTGCCACCAAGAGTGTACCGCCGAGCCACCTCACAACGACACATTGAGTACACCGTTGAGCAGCGCACAAACACAATCAGCTCAGACCAACGCGACCACCTGGATCCAGGGGCTGTCCACGCTGTTGCGCACCACATCTCGAAAAATGACCATCGCGGACCGAACTTCGGTCTCTATCGCGATTAAAAAAAACAAAGCTTCACTGTTTCTGCCTCCAGACATGGCCAGCTTGCAGCAGAATAACCTTCGTTACCTACATGCGTTGGCAAAAAATACCGATTGCCGTCTGATTGAGGATCGTCGTAGCGTCGATCTGGCACCTTTGAACGAACAACGAAACCGAAAGCCGCCTCACATGGCTATGAGTTTGAGTTTATTACTCAAACAAACCGGTTTACCAGGGCCGCTTCGCACATTATCTATGCCCCACCGCTTGAAGCAAGAGAATATTCACATCCCGTTGCCAGACCTGATTGACCTCATGGCAGGATCTCTGGATCGGTGCAAACGGGTGGTGATTCTACCCAATCGATTTATTATCAGTTTTTTGGGCAACGATACTAACCCCATTGTGGGTTACGCAGGAAAACTCTTTATTGGCAATCAAGAAACGACCGTGTGTTACTTCGATTCACCGAACTTGCGAACCATCGGCTACCGCTCAGGTGATCAGTTTGTATTGCACTACCTAATCGCTGGGGGCCCCATCCGATCACCACATCTTTGGACCAACCTAAACGCGCTGCAAGGTGCTCAAGCTCGATTACAAGTGTTTCGTAGCCCGCGAGACGGCCACGATTTTGGCATTGTGCACAGTTCGACCTTCCTCGATCTCAACTCAGAGATGACTCACACCACCACTTAGCGATAGGGACCGAGCAGCAGGCTTCTTCCACCCATCGACTCGGGTTGAGGCAAACCCATAAGTTGTAGGATAGTGGGCGCAACAGACGGCAAACCCCGCCCATTGGACAACTCCCACACTGTCTCATCATAAACCACGCAGGCTACCGGAAACGTGGTGTGTTGAGTATGTGGTTCTTTGGTGACCGGATCGGTCAATCGGTCTGCGTTACCATGATCGGCTGTTAGTACGATGGAATAACCCGAAGCCTGGGCTTTTTCCCAAAGTCTTCCCACCATCGAATCAACCACCTCGACCGAACGTATCACAGCCTCCTTCACACCCGTATGCCCAACCATATCGCCATTAGCAAAATTCACAACGATCAAGCCATAGTGTTGTTGCTCCAGCGCCGATTCAATTCCGCTGGCCACCTCTGAAGCACTCATCTCCGGTTGTAAATCGTAGGTGGCCACCTTCGGCGAATCCACCAACAACCGTGCTTCACCGGGAAGAGGCTCATCACGACCACCATTGAAGAAAAAAGTCACATGCGGGTACTTCTCAGTTTCAGCCGAACGCAATTGATCAATGCCCGCCTCGGAAACAATCATACCCAGCGTTTTATCGGCACTATCTTTGTCAAACGCAAAGGGAAACGAATACTGGCTGGAGTAGCGAGTCATCGTGGTCATTTGAACGGCCTCAAACGCACCGCGATCAAACTCACTAAATTCTGCCATTGCCAGAGCTTCGCAAAGCTCGCGAGGGCGATCATTACGAAAATTAAAAAACAGCACCGAATCGTTGCTCTGAATACCCGTAAACGCATCAAGACGAGTAGGTGATATGAATTCGTCCGATTCATCCGCTGCAGCTGCCTTCCCTAAAGCCTCTTTAATGTCATTGGCTGCTCGGCCTTGGCCATGAACCATACAATCGAAAGCCTGCTGCACTCGATCCCAACGCTTATCTCTATCCATTGCGAAGTAGCGTCCGCAAACTGAAGCGATGTACCCGTTAGAACGAGCAAGTGCCGCTTCAACATCTTCGATATAACGCGCTGCACACACAGGTGCGGTATCGCGACCGTCGGCAATCATGTGAAGTTCCGGAACCACCGATTGCTGAGCGCAGAGTTCAATAGTCGCCAGCAAGTGATCCAAATGACTATGCACACCACCGTCAGAGACCAGGCCAATCAAATGCAGGGGTCGCTTTAGATCCGCTGCTCTTTGGCATGCAGAAAGGAGCACTTCATTATTATAAAAGGAGCCATCTTCAATACTGTCACTGATCTTAACCAGATCTTGTTTCAGTACCGTACCTGCTCCCAGAGTTAAATGACCGACTTCGCTGTTGCCCATTTGCCCATCAGGTAACCCGACTGCCCTGCCAGATGCCTCCAACAGACAGCTCGGATAATTCGCATAGATATCATCCAAATTTGGTGTTTTGGCTAGTGCAACAGCATTGTCGATTTTCGATGGATTAACACCAACACCATCCATGATAATTAAAATAACAGGACGTCTTGGTGTCACGCTATGGGCCAAGGTCTTCAGGCGTATGGTCCGACAAGTCATCATCCATACTATCGGTCAAACTGTTTCTATAAGAACCTTTAGGCCTTTCGGAGCTGACTTTGGACTCTTGCTGGGCTTGCTCTTCTCGCTCACGCATTTCATCCTCGAGAGTGTCTTTAGCCTCAGAAGCAGCCTGAATACGTTTCTTGTACATACGCGAGAATACGATGCCGACTTCGTACAACAACCACATTGGCAATGCCAACAAGGTTTGGGAAATCATATCCGGTGGTGTGAGAAACATACCGATAATAAAAGCACCGACGAAAATATACGGCCTAATCTTGACGAGGTTCTCTGGCGTGGTAATACCAACGACCACCACCAGAACCGTGGCCACTGGTACTTCAAACGCGATACCAAAGGCAAAGAAAATGGTAATTACAAAATCCAGGTAGGCTCTGATATCCGGCATCATCGCCACCCCCACCGGCTCCTGTCCCACAAAAAATCGAAACATTAACGGGAACACCACGTAGTAAGCGAACGCCACGCCGGTATAGAACAGTAGCGTGCTAGAAATCAGCAGTGGTGCAATCAGTTGCTTTTCATGTATGTATAGACCGGGAGCAACAAATGCCCACATCTGATACAGCAACACCGGCACAGCGAGAAAGATGCTGACCATCAGAGCAAGCTTGAAAGGTGTTAAAAAAGTGGTAGCCACATCAGTGGCGATCATTTGTTGATTGGTTAATTGACTCACCAACGGATTGGCAAGCCAAGCATAGATATCCTGCCTAAAAAACACCATAACGATAAAAATCAAACCCACCGCCAGCACGCACTTAAGCAGCCGATCGCGCAGTTCGATTAGGTGAGATAGGAAGCCCTGCTCTTCGAAAACTTTTTCGTCACCACTGGCCAAGTGTGTCAGCTTCCCGTTTTAGTGTTCGACGTGTCGCCATCCATAGCCGGATTATCCTGGGAGCCCGAACCAGACGACTCATTTTCCAAGCTGTCGCCAATTTGTGCAACAGACTGTTTAGCACTGTCAACATCCTTTTTTAATTCGTCCAATGAGCTGGAGGTATCCTTGACAATTTTACTACTGGCTTCCTTTAAATCGCCTCGCGCAGATTCCACAAGGCCTTTTAGCTCATTAATTTGTTCGCGCTGATCACCGATGAGTTTTTGCAGATCACCCGATTCAAGTTCCTTGGCGAAGTCGGCTTTGACTCCAGTGACAAAACGCCTCATCTTGCCCACCCACAGACCTACCGTTCGTGCAACCGCAGGCAATCTCTCCGGCCCTATGACCACCAGAGATACAATGCCAATGAGCATAACTTCAGCAAAGCCAACGTCAAACATGACTAACTACCCACACCGATTCAGCGCGGATCTTGGTTTAGGCAGAACCGCTTTTATCGGATTCGCGCATGACCGTTTCTTCCGCAGTTTCCGTGGCATCTTCCAGTGCGTCGGCAGCATCGTCTTTTTCTTCTTTGACTGCTTGCTTAAACCCTCTTACGGCACCACCAAGATCTCCGCCTATGTTGCGAAGTTTCTTAGCGCCGAAAATCAGCACGACAATGGCGAGAACAATGAGTAATTGTGGCACACTCGGCATCATGTTCAGGTTACTCCTCTTTATCTAATTAATTACCGCGCGAGGCTTTTTCGGTTATACCCGATGTGCCTAAACGTCGGTTCAATTCATTCAATATATCTTGTGCGCTTAAGCCCTTTTCGCTTAACAGCACCAGCATATGAAACCACACATCTGCAGCCTCACTCACCAGGTGGGCCTGATCACCCCCTTTTGCAGCCAGGATGAACTCGATGCTCTCCTCACCTACTTTCTGCAATATGGTGTCAGTCCCTGCCGCAAACAAGTGCGACGCATACGAAGTTTCGGGGTCTGAACCCTTGCGCTTCTCCAAAATGTCACTCAACTGTAAAAGTACCGACTCGGGTGCTTCCACCTAAGCGTCTCCCGATGAATATATCTCTTCGGGCGACTTCACAACAGGCTCACTAACCTTCCAGCCACCGGCATCATCCAGCTGTCGGAAAAAGCAATGTGTACGCCCCGTATGACAGGCAATACCGCCGACCTGTTCAACTTTCATTAACAACACATCACCATCGCAATCGAGCCGCAAGTCTTTAAGGTGTTGCACATGCCCAGACTCTTCGCCCTTAAACCACAGTTTTTGTCGAGAACGCGAATAGTACACAGCCCGTTGATGCTGCACCGTCAATTCCAGTGCTTCTTGATTCATCCAGGCAAACATCAACACCTGCCCAGACAGCGCATCCTGAGTAATGACAGGCACTAGTCCGGATTCGTTAAAAACCACGGATTCCATCATGAGCACTAAGATTCTCAGATACGATCAAAAGAAAGACAAATTCTAGCACGCGGGCTTAGGCCGCCAGACCTTGAAAAGGCTTAAAGTGTCGAATAGTCAGCGACGAACATCCACTCCGTGCTCACTTAGATAGCGCTTGGCGTCCGATATCGAGTATTCACCAAAATGAAAAATGCTAGCGGCAAGAACCGCATCAGCGCGCCCTTGCACGACACCGTCAACCAGGTGTTGCAAATTGCCAACACCACCAGAGGCGATCACCGGTATTTCCACTGAATCGCTAATCGATCGAGTGAGTGCTAGATCAAACCCTTCTTTGGTGCCATCTCGGTCCATACTGGTGAGCAGAATTTCACCCGCCCCATAATCGGCCATTTGCTTGGCCCAGCCGATGGCGTCAATACCGGTTGCTGTGCGTCCGCCATGAGTGAACACTTCCCATCGATCCGGTTCTGATGGCTGGCTGACTTTCTTGGCATCGATGGCCACGACAATGCACTGAGCGCCCACCTTATCGGTTGCTTCACGCACCAAATCGGGTCGGTGAACCGCTGCAGTGTTGATACCGACTTTATCCGCGCCAGCATTCAACAAGTTCCGGACATCTTTCACGGCTCGCACCCCCCCACCTACAGTCAGCGGAATAAACACCGTGGAAGCGACTTGCTCTACCACCGACAAAATAGTACCTCGCTCATCCACACTCGCGGTGATGTCGAGGAAGGTAATTTCATCTGCCCCCTCTTCATTGTAGCGACGCGCCACATCCACGGGATTACCCGCATCTCGAATATCGACGAACTTAACCCCTTTAACCACTCGTCCGGCATCAACATCCAGACAGGGGATGATTCGCTTCGCAACACTCATGTGATCGTTCTCATCGGTTACGGGCGTGTGAGAGAATCTGCCAAGACTTGCGCAGCAGCCACATCTAGGCTGCCTTCATACAATGCTCGACCAACGATGCAGCCTTGAATGCCACTGGCCGAGTAAGCGCACAGTGTTTCAATATCTTTCGAACTACTGACGCCGCCAGAGGCAATGACCGGTATGTCGATAGCGTCGGCCAGGTCGCGAGTAGCGACCGCATTGACACCTTGCATCATGCCATCTCGGCTGATATCGGTATACACAATCGCTGCCACCCCTGAGTCGGCATAGCGTAGGCCTAAAGAAGTAGCGGTGACATTCGACTCTTCAGCCCAACCCTCTGAGGCGACCATACCGTTATTCGCATCCAAGCCGACAATGACCTGCTCTGGGAAGGCCGCGCAGAGTTCATCGACAAACTCAGGCTGCTTTATAGCTACCGTTCCCAGAATGACCCATCGCACCCCCGCATCGATATAAGCCTTGGCGGTGTCTAAATTACGAATACCGCCACCGATTTGCACAGGCAAATCGGGCAAGGCGGCAGTGATCTGAGTCACCAACTGCGCATTTTTGGGCTGTC
This sequence comes from Gammaproteobacteria bacterium, assembly GCA_019634245.1. Next base: position 4,851 of record JAHQVR010000106.1, on the reverse strand, counting down.
CTGCAAATGCACCGTCAAGATCAACCAAGTGTAGGCGCCGAGCTCCTTGGGCCGCAAATTGCTCGGCTATGTCTAACGGATTTTCGGAAAAGACTGTGTCTTCATCCATGCGGCCCTGACGCAAGCGCACACATTTCCCGTCTTTCAGGTCTATCGCAGGTATTACTATCATGGTGATATGTCGTTAAAGCTCTTGTTGTGCTATCGCAATTTAAACGGCACCGGACCAGGCGCAAAAATTCTTTAGCAATTGCATGCCACTATCGGCACTTTTTTCTGGATGAAACTGACACGCAAACAGCGCCTCACCCTGGACAGCCACCGCAAATTCCTGCCCATAGTGGCAAGTTCCTACAATCGACTGAATCTTATGCGGAACACAAAAATAGCTATGCGCAAAGTAGAAGTAGTCATCGTCCTGAATACCATGCCACAGAGGATGTTGTTGTGCTAGACGAACTTTACTCCAACCCATGTGAGGTACTTTGAGGCGCTGCCCCTGCGCATCGTATAAGGGTTTAGAAAAACGTTTAACCTCACCAGGGAGCACATCAAAACATGGAATACCATCGTTCTCTTCACTATGAGTGAACAGAACCTGAAGCCCCATGCATATACCGAGGAAAGGTCGCGTGGTGATTGACTGCTGTATGGTCTCCACCAGCTTGTGTTCACGCAGTGCGGCCATGCAATCGGCAGCGGCGCCTTGCCCTGGGCAAACTATCTTGTCAGATTGTTCGATGACGCTTTGATCGCTGGTAACCACAATGGAATGATTTGGCGCAGCATGTTCGAGCGCTTTGGACACTGAACGTAAATTGCCCATGCCGTAATCTAGAACAGCGATTTGTTGCATAAAAATTCTTGAGGTTAGCCCCCGAGTAATCCTTCGAAGATTACAAAGAGCCTTTGGTTGATGAAATAGCGTTTGGCGCTCTTGGATCAATCGCGCACGCCATTCTCAATGCCCGACCAAACGCTTTGAACAGAGTTTCGATTTTATGGTGTTCATTGTGGCCACGGATAACATCCAGGTGAACAGTGGCCTGGGCATGATTCGCAAAGCCTTGAAAAAATTCAGACGTTAAATCCACATCGAAATTTCCAACTTTGGGACGGATAAAATCAGCATGAAAAAACAACCCTGGTCGACCCGAAAAATCGATTACCGCGCGTGACAATGACTCATCAAGCGGCACATAGGCATGCCCATAACGAGCAATACCTTTGCGATCACCCAACGCTTGTTCAAACGCTAATCCGAGCGAGATGCCAATGTCTTCCACGCTGTGGTGATCGTCAATCTGAATATCGCCCTGACAGTTCACCGTGAGATCCATCAAGCCGTGCCTGGCAATCTGATCGAGCATGTGTTCAAGAAAAGGCACCCCGGTATCGAACTTGCCCACACCATTGCCGTCGATAGCCAGTTCGACGGCGATATTGGTTTCATTGGTTTGTCGGGCAATACTGGCCTGGCGTTGCGACACTGTTTAAACCTTAATTTTCCACTAACACTAAGTTCGCCGCCAAGGATACACCGACACAGGCGATTGATTGGTGAATTCCGGACACTCCTGCATAAACGTTCAGTGTACCGGGTCTACCGACAGCCAAAAAGTCACCGGGCCATCATTCACCAGAGCTACTTGCATATCGGCACCAAAGATTCCGCGCTGAACCTGTGGGTGCTGCGACTCGACTGAATCACAAAATCGGTCGAACAGCCGTTGAGCCTCATCAGGCTGCGCGGCGGTGGAAAACCCCGGGCGACGTCCGCTACGGGTATCTGCAGCCAGGGTAAATTGCGGTACCAGCAGCAAAGCACCGTCAGCTTCTGTGACACCCAGATTCATCCGACCCTGTGCGTCACTAAACACACGATATCCCAAGACCTTAGTGACTAATTTATCAATTTCAGAGCTCGAATCGCCGCGCTGAACACCAATCAACGCCAGCAGCCCTTGCTCTATACTGGCTACCTGTTCTCCGGCAACGCTGACACTGGCCTCAGTGACCCTTTGTATCAATGCGATCATGCGTCATTCCCATGCTCATCTAAAGCGTCTAGTCTAATCCTGTATGACTGCACTGTTTATTCGAGGGCTCGTTCGCTGTCTTGGCGTATTGCCTCTGCCCGTCAATCAATGGCTTGGTTACCTCATCGGCCAAGTGGCTTACGGCACCCGCAGCAAATCGCGGCAGATCGCCTTGGTCAATATCAAGATCTGCTATCCAAACATGGATCCGGATGAACAGAAAAAGCTGGCGCGTTTGAGTCTGATCGAAACGGGCAAATCTCTCACCGAAGCAGCCTGGATCTGGACCAATTCACTGGAACGGATACAGTCACGAATCACCTACGCTGACGGACACGAGCTGTATCAAGAGTATGTGGAGCAACCCGAAGGATTACTCATCGCCACGCCACATTGGGGTGCTTGGGAGTTATGTTCATTGCCGTTGAGCCAAGACCGTAAATTCACCTACCTTTACAGAGAACCTAGGCTCCGTGCATTGGATGAACCACTCATTCGCTGGCGGGCGCATTTGGGCGGACATCCCGCAACATTGGATACGGTTGGCATTAGAAAAGCACTCAGAGTACTTAAATCGGGTGAAACCCTCGGCATACTGCCTGATCAGGAGCCAGATCGAAATAATGGCGTGTTTGCACCTTTTTTCGGCACCGAGGCCAACACCATGACGCTATTTCATAAATTTGCCTCCCGTCCCAAGGTCAATACCTTGGTGTGCTTGGTAGAAAGGCTGCCTCGGGCGAAGGGATGGAAAGTCCGGTTTATCAAACCTGATGCAGCGATCAATGCGTCGGACAAACTGCAAGCTGCCATTGCGGTAAACCGAACCGTTGAACACTGCATTGCGATCAACCCGGCACAATACAATTGGAGCTATAAACGCTTCCGCTATTTACCCGACGGCGGCAAACGTAATTACGCGCTGAAATAATCTTTGAACACCTGTTCGATCACATCTAAATCGGTATCCGACACATCGCGGTGTAGCACTAGCCGTCCCGCATTGCGGCGAACCGACATTAGTACACCACGTTGTTTCGCAAAGGTAGGCAAACTGACCGAATGATCTCCGTCATAATCCAGCCAAACCATGTTGGTTTGTGTCCAACCTTCACGAACGCTAACCCCAGACAATCCAGTCAGCCGAGAGGCTAAATCCAACGCTCGGTGATGATCATGCGCGAGCTCGTGCATACGCTCGATCTCCAATATTCCAGCTGCAGCAAGAACACCACTTTGCCGCATGCCACCGCCGGTGACTTTACGCCAACGATGCGCTTCTTCGATAAAGGCCGCATCGCCAGTAAGCACAGAACCCACCGGTGCTCCCAACCCCTTTGACAAACAGATCGATACAGAATCAAAGCAAGCACCAATCGCCTCCAACTCAATGTTTAGTTTTACTGCCGCATTCGCTACTCGAGCGCCATCAAGATGGATTTGAAGATTTTTCTCAGTACAGAACGTTCGAGCCGCCTGCATAGTCTCTAACGATTGAACTCTTCCGTGTTGCGTGTTTTCCAGACACAACAGTCGAGTGCGGGCAAAGTGCACATCGTCTTCTTTTATCACCGCAGAGACTTGCTCCAAAGGCACCAAGCCGTTATCTCCAAAAGGCACCGTTTGTGGCTGAATACCACCAAGCGCAGCGGCACCACCACCTTCATATTTATACGTATGTGCATCACCACCCACAATGTATTCATCCCCTCGCTGACAATGCGTAAGTAGAGCTGCAAGGTTGCACTGAGTTCCGGTGGGGAAAAACAAGCCTTTGTCATGACCCATTCGTTCAGCAACCATCGTTTGCAATTGGTTTACCGTGGGATCATCGCCGTAAACGTCATCGCCGACTGCCGCATTCGCCATGGCTTGACGCATCGCATCATCGGGTCTAGTCACGGTATCACTGCGGACATCAATCATGTTTAAAGCTGGCTGAAATGGGTTTTGAACGATGCAAACTATCAGGGATTTGCTTCAGCAACAACTTCTAGCAGCCACAATAATCCCGATGTGACCGTTACAGACACCTCCCCGCCAATACTGACATTACTCAAACCCAGCGTCGTGCCCGGATCCATGGAAGCATTGGAAAGCGGATACTCCAACCCATGGGTAACGATACCAGCGACTTTATTGAGCGGAAACAAGCTCACTGTCAGCCCACTAGCCATATGAGCCGAAAACGGGTGTTTTGATGAAACCAGTCGCGCATCAACTGTACCATCCAGAATTCTAATACGCGCCTGACCCAGGTAACGTTGAGGTAAAAACCAGTTAAATAGCAGATGATCAGTGCGACCGCCGCTAACACCGAGCAAGACAATCTCATCGACGGCCTGCTGTTGTAGCTGAACCAATGCCAGCTCTAGGTCACTCTGATTTTTGCGTGGACTGTGTTGATCTATATCGACGCCGGAAATGGTCTCGAGCAAAGACTTGTCAACGCTGTCAAAATCGCCGACCAACAGTGACGGTTGCAATCCGCTTGCAAGACAGTGCGACAATCCACTATCGACGCAAACCACCAAGTCTTCACTGCTGTAGGATTCGCTCAAATGCTCTGGAGCAAACGCACCACCTGCAAATACCCATGCTCTTTTCATCGGGTTTAGATTTATAGTTTGCCGCCACTGGCCACAAAATCATCCGCAAAAGTCAGCGCGCGTGTTAAGCCTAACAACGTCGCTGTAAAGCGCTCACCTCGACTATTTTCGACATTATCCAGAACCTCAACACCCAATTCAGTGCCCTGAATCAGTAGAGGTAAGAAATCATCACGAATAAATTTTCTCTCCGTCACCAGCTG
>JAHQVR010000105.1 GCA_019634245.1 Gammaproteobacteria bacterium | reverse complement strand
TTGAATTTTCGGTGTGGCATTCTCTAGATCTTCAGCGGTTATCACTTCCCACTTTTTTTTGGGGATGGATACTGCAACGCCAGTACCGAAAAACGTACTCACTGGATAGCCCGTGAGTGAAGGGGTATTTTCGGTGACGTGCAGCGGAGCATCCATGTGGGTGCCACGATGCATAATCCCTTCGAACTCAGTGACAAACAAACCGTCCTTGGCATGGAATTGTTTCACAGTGACATTAACACCTGGGCTCGATGGCCATTCAGGCATCATATGACCCCACCGGTGAGTAAGATCGTAATAACGCAATCCGTTTGATGATATTGAATCAGGCATCGAAGGTATCTCCTGCATCGATCTGATAATTGTTGGATGGATCTGTGATTGCCACCAGTCTCACCGGGCACGCATCTCCACCATCGAATTTCCAGGGCAGGGCATGTATTAACGCTTGAGTGTTGAGGAGTTCGTCGACATCTCCGCCCACATTTTCGATCGTTGGGATACCTGCGGCTAATAAAACTTTGTGGGCGCCATTCCAAATCGGGTGCTCTTTTTCAGGGTCCAGTCCGGTAGCGTCGCGGTATTTTTGTACCACTCGATTCATTTGTGGTCCACCACGATGATCCGCCAGCGATGTGGCCATAGGGTGATCGACCTGTGGCGTATCAATGCCTAACAGCCCGATCTGTTTTTCGACGAGCCACTCAGCTGCTTCGAGACTAAGGCCAGGGGCATCTCCAAAATATTCCAGGCTGTCTGAATAGCGACGATGCCAGCCGGTGACGACCAAGACTAAATCTCCAGCGTTTATCCACTGCGCGTGGGCTTCCAGATCGGTTTTGGTGACCGTACCCCAAGGGTCTTTGGGTATTGAGACGATCACTCCATTGCCGAATAGGCGTTCTAAAGGTAGCTCACCAATACCGATCGCCCGTTGAACTAAGTGGATGGGTGCGTTCATATGCGTGCCAGAGTGCATGACCATTTTCATCCGATGTGCCATGACGCCGTGTTGAGCGTGTTTGACCGTTCGCCACAACAGAACATCATCGTAGCCGGGCATCGATGGCACACCATGTCCCCACTCGTGGCTAAGCTCGTGGTACGTGAGTCCGGTGGCGGGATCAGTGTGGCTAGTCATTGAATTTCCTGATTTCTTCTACACATACGGTGATTGCGCACGCAGGCGTTGAGTTTTGTCTAACTATTACCAAAAATGATCAGTCGGGCAAATAGTAAATTTTGCCATGGCAATAACTTAAATGAATAATCATCCTGGTATATGTGAGCTTATTGACGGTTTTTCGGGTAAATTAGGCTCAGGAATATAACCTGTCAGAATGACATTTTGCGAGACGGCTACTGAGCATGCAGTCAAGATTACTCCAAAGCTTTTTGGCGGTCGCTGACAATGGCTCTGTGACAGAGGCTGCTCGGCAGCTGAATGTGAGTCAACCGGCTCTGACTAAATCCATTCAGCGGCTTGAAGAGCAACTGGGTGTCAGCTTATTCGATCGAGCCTCTACTGGAGTTGTGCTAACCCAATACGGCAACATCCTGCGTCACCACGCCAAGTTGATGGAGAATGAGTATCGACACGCTGTCACTCGAATAGAGGAACTTAGAGACGGCCGCTCGGGATCGATACGCATTGGGGCTGGCCCCATTTGGTTAGTTGCTATTTTACCGCCGATCGTGGCGCGCTTTCAGCATGAGAATCCGGGCGTGTCAATCTCGTTGGTGGGTGGTGTCATTGACACCTTGCTGCCAGATCTATTGGCCGGTGATCTTGATTTGATTTGTGTGTCTTTGGATTTTCCCAATCGCTCGGAGATTGTTAAACGACCGTTGATTGAAGTGCAGCATGTATTGATTGCCGATCCATCTCATCCTTTGTCCAACAAGTCGGCAGTTAAGCCCGATGCGATACATCATTATCCTTGGTTGGTGTTGAAAAGTGACTATGTAGGAAACGAAAGAATTTCGACGTTTTTTTCCAATTATGGTTTGTCACCTCCCAAGGTATCGTTGGAAACGACCTCGATACACAGCCTGCTCCAAGGATTGCGTAATGGCAACTACATCGCCCACATTCCGACTCAGTTATTGCCTTTGGCAAACTCTATGGGTTTAAATCAAATCCGTACCGATGAAACGATTTGGGAAACTTCAGCCGGGTATGCGTATCGTTTGGCCGCACAACCATCCGCCTCAGTATCCATGTTCATGGAAAGGCTAACCGCTGAAGTGCCGGCGAGTGCTTAAGCGCAACCGGTTTCTTAATGCTTGCGAGTTTTTTAGGAACGTGGGTGGGTAAACGGGTGACACATAAAGTATCGGAAAGCGTGTTCAGACGAGTATTTCGAGTCTTTGTGTCCTTAGTGGCTATTCGCCTGATCTATACCGGTTGGGTGGCGTAATTTATACGTTCTGCAAAATATCGGGAACCAACAAATCTTTTACAGTGCTGTCAGTGTGTAGTGGCGCGCCTGTCAGCGACTGAAGCTTGTCCATCGTTACACTCGGCAGCTTTTCACGAAGTAAGAAACCATCGTCTGTGATATCCACCACGGCCAACGAGGAGTACACCCGGGTTACACAGGCAAGCCCGGTGAGTGGAAACGTACAGGTGCTGACTAATTTCGGATTGCCGTCTTTGGTTATGTGGTCAGTCAACACCACGACTTGTTTAGCACCGTGCACCAAATCCATAGCGCCACCAACGGCAGGAATACCGCCACTGCCCAAGCGCCAGTTAGCCAGATCACCCTTTTGTGACACCTGGAACGCGCCTAGAATGGCCATATCCAGATGGCCACCTCGAACCATCGCAAAACTATCGGCCTGATCAAAAAAGGCTGACCCAGGTTGCATGGTGATGGCTTTTTTGCCGGCGTTTATTAGATCCCAATCTTCTTCTCCATCAGTGGGTGCTTCGCCAAACCCCAGCAGGCCGTTCTCGGTGTGGAATACTGCCTGCCTGTGGGCGGGTTGAAATTGTGCGCACAGCTCTGGCAGACCGATACCGAGGTTCACGTAAGCGCCATCGGGTATATCTTGAGCCGCTCGCCAGGCGATGCTGGGGCCATTGAGTTTATTGATAGTCATGGGTAGCTTGCCTTAGCGCGCATCAATTCTTCCTCCTGCCGTGGCTGGCTTACCGATACCAAATGCGTGACAAATATCCCCGGTGTAATGACATGCTCGGGGTTTATCTCACCAGGATTAACCAGTTTGGATACCTGAACGATGGTGGTGGCAGCAGCCATTGCCATCAAGGGATTGAAGTTTCTCGCCGTTTTTCGATACGTTAAATTACCCATTGAATCTGCGACCTCGGCCTTTATTAGGGCCACGTCCGCTTTTAGCCAACGCTCTTGAACATAAGATTGCCCATCAAAAATTTGTGTTGGTTTTTCCCTGGCTAGATCGGTTCCAAAGCCGGCGGGTGTGTAGAAGGCGGGAATGCCCGCACCGCCTGCTCGAATACGCTCAGCTAAAGTGCCTTGCGGCACCAATTCCAGTTCAATGTCACCCGAGGCATAGGTTTTAGCGAAGACACTGGGGTCGGCTGATCGAGGATAAGAGCAGATCAATTTTGTCACCATGCCTTCTCGAATCATGGCAGCCAATCCCACTTGGCCGTTTCCAGAGTTGTTGTTGATGACCGTCAGGTTGTTCGGATGGCCAGTACGGGTGAAGCGATCGATCAACGAATGCATCAATTCAATGGGCGCACCGGAGCCTCCAAAGCCGCCGATCATCAACGTGGTCCGATCGGCCACTGAGGCGACAGCCTCGGATAGGGAATTCACTGTTTTGTTCATGCCGATAACTTAGAGCATTTGTGAAAGAACGGGGGCAGCGGGAGTCAAAAGCGTGTTGTGAACGATGCTCGAAAACGAATTCAATATTAATAATGAATGCATAAGTGGGGTAATATTGATGTAAAATGGCCGTATAGCGCCAAAATGAATACATTAAGCGAGAGATCTCGACATGGCTGAAGCCGAGGAACGGACGTTATCGACGTTGCGAAAAATGATCATCGATGGTGGATTGCCAGCGGGTAAGCGGTTGTCGGAAGTGGTTGTGGCTGATTTGCTTGCTGTTTCTCGTACCCCTGCCAAGTTTGCTCTCACCCGGCTTGAGGCCAGCGGACTTATAAAAAAGCTGCCTGGTCGAGGTTATGAAGTTCGAAAAGTTCGCCTGCAGGACTTAGAGCAAGTGTTACGACTGCGAGGCATTTTGGAAGGCGCTGCGGCCGCATCAATGGCTCGTAATGGACTGTCAGAGGCAAGCCGCCGCCGACTAAACCAATCCATTGCCATGACTGATGGTATCGTTCGCAAACGTCGACTCGTCGCTGAAGATATTGAAATTTATCGGGATGCCAATGCGCTGTTTCATGAAACGATCATGGAGCAATGCGGCGATGAATATATCCTGATGGCCTACGAATCGATTCGACATCTACCTCTGGCAGCGTTGGGAACACATGTGCCAGATATGGATCAGCTAGATCGAGAAGTGTTGCGTCTTTCGGTGGGTCATTCACAGCACAGCATTATTCGACAGGCGATCGAGTCTGGTGATGCGATGCGGGCTGAGTTAATCATGCGTGAGCACTCGAATGCCACGCTTGAATATGCGAGGCTGTTTGTTGGGGAAGAGGTGGATGCTCATATCCCTACGCTTATTTCCTGTGCCTGATGCCAATAGACGTTGAACTCATCTCAATTAATTAGAGCGTAACCGCTTTGTTGAGTGCAGAAAACCATGAGTAGAGAGTGTTTACTATGAGTGCGAAAGAATATGATGACATACCCGGCACCTATGTGTTTGATGCGGATAGGTCGCGGGTCGGATACCACCTCAACATGTTTTGTATTTCATTGCGGCTGCAGAAAAACCGGGATGAATTCTCTGCGGACCCAGATGCCTATCTGGATAAATACCCGATGAGCTCTGAACAGCGAGATGCTGTAAATCGGCGAGATTGGAATGGGCTACTGGCGTTGGGAGGCAATATTTATTACACCGCCAAATTAGCCGCTTATGATGGAATTAACTTTCAAAACCTAGCGGCAAGAATGACCGGTATGGCTACCGAAGAATATCGTGACATGATGTTAAACGGTGGGCGATCAATCGAAGGTAACCGTTATAAAGAGGAATGGAAAGATGGCTAGAATATCTGCAGGGGTTGGTTGTTCGCACGTTCCTGCCATTGGTGTTGCGGTGGATCAAGGGATAACGGAGCAAGAATACTGGCAACCCGTTTTTAAAGGTTTTGAAAAATCCAAACAGTGGATGGCTGAGCAAAAAGCTGATGTCGTATTCTTGGTATACAACGATCACTGCACGGCATTTGATGCCTCTTGCATTCCCACCTTTGCCCTAGGTTGTGCAGCGGAGTTTCAGCCCGCTGATGAGGGCTGGGGACCACGGCCAGTCCCGGTGGTTAAGGGGCATCCTGAGCTAGCGTCGCACATTGCTCAGTCGGTCATATTGGATGAGTTTGATCTGACTATTATGAATGAAATGGAAGTCGATCATGGACTGACGGTGCCGTTGACGGTGATGTATGGTCAGCCCGATGAATGGCCTTGTCCGGTGATACCTTTGGCCGTCAATGTCGTTCAGTACCCTCCCCCAACTGGCAATCGCTGTTATCAGCTGGGTAAGGCGATAAGACGAGCTATTGATAGTTACGAGGAAGATTTAAACGTAGTTATTTTTGGTACCGGTGGCATGTCGCATCAATTGCAAGCAGAAAGAGCCGGGCTTATTAACGCTACCTTTGACAAACAATTTCTGGATTTACTCACAGAGGATCCAGTGAAAGGTTCTCAAATTACCCATGTTGAGTACTTAAGAGACGCTGGTTCTGAAGGCATTGAGCTGGTGATGTGGCACGTGATGAGGGGCGCCTTGAATGAAAAGGTTACCGAAGTGCATCGCCATTATCATGTCCCTGCTTCGAACACAGCCGTCGGGCACATCATCCTGGAAAATCACTAAGCGTAAGAATCAACAGGCACAAAGATGAATCCCAATCCAGAACTGGTCGCTCAAAACAAGCAGTTTGAGAAACAGGTTATTGAACTTGCCGCCGGTGTTTATGGTGCCATTGGATTCGCTGCATCGAATGTCTATATGCTAGTGGGCGATGATGGGTTGGTGGTTATCGACACCACTGAGACCACCAAGGCTGCGGAAAATATACTCGGAGAGTTCCGAAAAATAACCGACAAGCCGGTTAAAACGATTATCTACACCCATTCTCATCGCGATCATATTAGTGGTGCCACTGTCTTCGCGGAAGGGGCTTCGCCAGAGGTTATTGCCAGCGATAACTTTGAATCTGATTTGGTGGACGTGGATACGCGCCATCCCCACGCGGGACAGGCATTGATGGCCAGAACCAAGCGTCAGTTCGGCATGAGCTTATCGTTTCCTGATGAGCGCGTCAGTGTTGGTGTTGGTCCGGGTGATCGCCCCATGCAAGGAATGGGGGCAGGCTTTTTAGAACCTACGCTGTCGATCACAGAGGCACGCACTCAACTAAATCGCTGTGGAATGGCGCTAGAGCTAGTCAAAGCACCTGGTGAAACGCCAGATCATATAGTGGTTTGGTTTGCTCAACATCGTCTGTTGTTTTCTGGTGATAATTTTTATTCTTCGTTTCCGAATCTTTACGCCATCCGCGGCACTGCCTACAGAGATTTTAATGCCTGGGCGGATACTCTGGAGCTGTTACTGGGATTTGACGCTGATACCTTAGCTCCAGGACATACGATGCCCGTCGTCGGAGCCATGAAGGTAAAAGAGGTGCTGACCGACTATCGGGACGCCATAAGCCATGTAGTTGCTGAAACGGTTGCAGGTATGAATAAACAGCTCGGTCCAGACGAGCTAGCGCATACTGTGCGGCTCCCATCGGAATTGGCGCAAAAGCCTTATCTCAAAGAATTTTATGGCAAGGTCTCCTGGTCGGTTCGAGCGTATTTCGCAGGCACTTTGGGTTGGTTTGATGGCAACCCAACTAATCTGGCCAGAATGTCTCCTCAGCAAAGTGCGCTACGCATGATGACTCTTGCCGGTGGTGAAGATAAGCTTCTGGATGCTGCTAAACAGTCTTTCGCCGATCAGGACTATCAATGGGTGCTGGAATTGTCGGATCATTTGATAGCGGCCGGTAAGCAGGTGGCTGAAGCTAAGCGATTGAAAGTGCTCTCACTTAGATCGCTGGCGGACCAAGAGATCAATGCGGCAGGTCGAAACTATTATCTTCTCTCAGCCTATGAGATCGAACAGGAAACTAGCTAGAGCTCCGGTGACCCTGAGTCATCCGTCCTGATAGTTTTGTTCAAGCTGATCCAGAAACTTAGCCGCCGCGACCGGTAGATGTCTATCCTTCAGTTGGCCGACATGTAGCATGCCCAGTTGTATATCCCGCAAATCAATAGGCCGGTAACTCATCGACTGGCTCCTATTATGCGCCGATAATTCTGTATCTAAAGTGAATGACACGAGGTTGCTGTTTTCACACACTTGTCTCAGCAAGTGAAAGTTATCGGACTCAATGCTGACATTTAACGAAGAAGACGATGATGCTGCCGATTGTTCTAATAAGTAGCGGATGCCATTGCTTTTGGTGGGCAATGCCAAAGGCCAGTTCAGGCAGTCCCTGAGCCGCAACGTACCTTCTCCATTGAGTTCGTGGCTGGCACTGAATTGGGCGTACAGTTGTTTGGGCACACACAGGCGCGACTGAAAGCCTGCAGAAGATTCCGGTTCAAACACCACTGCTAGGTCGGCGCTAAACGACTCTAAATCAGAAATGGCCGTGTGGCGCGTACACACTTTGACGCTGAAGGTGACTTCCGGATGCTCTTGTTGGTATTTATGAATTTCGGTAGGCAACATGGTTACCATTAGGGCCTGGCTACAGGCGATGGAGACATGTCCTCGGCGCACGCCTTGCAAATCGTGTATCTGCGATTTCACCCTTTCCATATCCGCGAGCTGAGAGCGTATGTGATGAATAAAGAGTTCTCCGGCAGCGTTTAGTTGCACACCTTTCGCTACTCGGTCAAAGATCGGTAGTCCAAGATCTTCCTCCATTGCAATGATTCGGCGATTTAATGCGCTGGCCGTGATGGCTAGCTGATCTGCCGCTTTGCGTATAGAACCCACTCTGGCGACTGTGTCCAGATATTTTAGTGGGAGTTGGTAGCGCATTGTCCTGAATCCTTTGTGCTGAGTTTTTCGCAGCACTGGTGTTCGAAATCAACAGAATGCAACGAATAAAATTACTTTTAAGCTGACCGTCGTTTTTCACTTATCAACTGGTTACAAAAGTATGACTCTCTTAAGGTCGTTGTTAGGCTTTGTCGTTGCCCCACAAGGGCGCAAAACCGCTGTAGGTGCACTGTTGCTGTGCCTGTCTCATAGCGTGGTCGCAAACACCAACATGTTGGATGTTGAGAAAGACGAGCTGAAGCTCGGGTTTATCAAATTAACTGACATGGCCCCGTTGGCTATTGCCTACGAAAAAGGGTACTTCGAAGACGAAGGCTTGTATGTCACCCTTGAGCCCCAGGCAAATTGGAAGGTATTGCTTGATGGGGTTATCACCGGAGAACTTGATGGTGCTCACATGTTGGCAGGCCAACCATTGGCAGCCACGATTGGCTTTGGTACGAGTGCACACATAGTTACCCCTTTTTCGATGGATCTAAATGGTAATGGGATCACCGTTTCCAACGAAATATGGGAAAAAATGAAGGAGAATATTCCCGCCGATGCAGACGGTAAGCCCGTTCATCCAATAAGTGCGGCCGCCCTTAAGCCTATTGTTGAGGAATACAAAGACGAAGGTAAGCCATTTAATATGGGTATGGTATTTCCAGTATCCACACACAACTATGAATTGAGATATTGGCTGGCCGCTGGGGACATTCACCCTGGTTTTTATTCTAGCGACGATATCAGTGGACAGATTGACGCCGATGTTTTGCTCTCGGTTACGCCGCCACCCCAAATGCCTTCCACTCTAGAGGCAGGAACCATTTTGGGCTATTGCGTGGGTGAGCCCTGGAATCAACAAGCGGTGGCAAAGGGCATCGGGGTGCCTGTTATTACGGACTATCAAATATGGAAGAACAACCCGGAAAAAGTGTTTGGACTCAGTAAGAAGTTCACTGAAGAGAATCCCAACACCACACTTGCGTTAACTAAAGCATTGATCCGGGCCGCCATATGGTTGGATGAAAACGAGAATGCGAATCGTCCTGAAGCAGTAGAGATTCTGTCCCGCTCTGAATATGTCGGCGCTGACGCTGATGTTATCGGTGCGTCCATGACGGGAACCTTTGAGTTTGAACCTGGTGATGTTCGTTCTATCCCGGATTTCAATGTGTTCTTTCGTTACTTCGCCACCTACCCCTACTATTCCGATGCTGTGTGGTACCTGACGCAAATGCGTCGCTGGGGACAGATTACCGAAGATAAGGATGATGCCTGGTACGACACAGTAGCTAAAGACGTCTATTTGCCACAGATATACATGGAAGCCGCTGCTCTGTTGATTGAAGAGGGCTATGCCGCTAGTGGGGACTTTCCGGCAGAAACCGATGGCTACAAACCGGCGACTGATGAATTCATCGATGGCATTCTCTACGACGGAAAAAAACCGAATGAGTACCTGAAGTCGTTCCCTATTGGGCTAAGCGCTGGATCGTCTTAAAAGCCTGAACACGATGTTGAGATTTCTCCGATGAGTATGGCTAATACACTTCCCTCTGAGCCTGGATTTTTGTCCAGGCTCTTTAAAGGTAATTTCTCCTGGGCGCAACGTGGGTTGGATTTGGTTGGAATGGGTTGGTTGATCCATTTGGCTAAACTGATCACCGGTCATAATCGCGCGGAGCAACTGGATGCGTTGAAGCAAAAGCTGTTAATTCCGCTGCTTGGTATTTCGATCTTTGTCGCTGGTTGGGCGGTCTTGGCACCGCAGGTAAAAACATCGTTAGGGGTAATTCCGGGCCCAGTGCAGGTATGGGAGCAGGTGGGCAAAGTGGCCGAAGACCATCGGTTGGAAAAATCCAAGGCGGCCGCATTCTATGAACGCCAAGAAGCGCGAAACCAGAAACTGATTGCCGATGGTAAATCAGACAAAGTTAAAGTCAGGCAATATACCGGCAAACCCACTTTCTTAAATCAGATTCTGACTTCATTGGTGACCGTGGCGTTGGGTTTTATTATCGCTACTGTCGTCGCCGTACCTTTAGGTTTAGCTTGTGGGCTATCCAAAAATGTACAAGGGGCTATTAATCCGCTGATTCAGATTTTTAAACCGGTATCGCCATTGGCTTGGTTGCCCATTGTCACGATGGTGGTGTCTGCCATGTATGTGAATCCGAGTGATTGGTTGCCTAAGTCCATGCTGATATCGGCTATTACTGTCACTCTGTGTTCTTTGTGGCCAACGCTGGTGAACACGACCGTTGGTGTGGCTTCTGTAGACAAAGACTTAATTAATGTTTCCAGAGTCTTAAAGCTCTCTACTGGCCAGTCCATTTTGAAGGTAGTTTTACCGTCTGCACTACCGCTGATGTTCACAGGTTTACGATTGTCTTTAGGTGTGGGTTGGATGGTGTTAATAGCGGCAGAGATGTTGGCACAAAATCCGGGCCTGGGAAAATTTGTCTGGGATGAATTTCAAAATGGTTCTTCTGACTCTTTGGCGAAGATCATGATGGCCGTCTTGGTCATAGGCATTATCGGATTTATTTTGGATCGAATCATGTATTCATTGCAGCAAGCTTTTACGCTCAGAGCGTCATCTTAGGGGACCACAGTGACGGTTATTGAGGCAACAAAGCTGTCGAAGTCTTATGGGGACGGACCGGATAAGGTAGAGGTTCTGGCAGACGTCGATTTAAAAGTTAAGAAGGGCGAATTTGTATCTATCGTCGGTTTTTCGGGTTCTGGAAAAACGACGTTAATCTCTCTATTAGCAGGCTTGGTGGAAAGTGATTCTGGTGGCGTACTGTTTTTGGGAAAAGAGCTGACTGAGCCATCTCAAGATATTGGTGTCGTCTTTCAATCTTATTCCTTAATGCCTTGGTTGAGTGTGGAAGGTAATATCGCTTTGGCGGTCAATACCGTCTGTGCGGATAAAACGCGTGCAGAACGATCCGCTCAGGTTAATCATTACATCGATATGGTGGGATTGACGCATGCTAGAGATCGTAAACCCTCTGAGTTGTCTGGTGGAATGCGCCAACGGGTAGCGTTGGCCCGTGCGTTAGCCGCTAAACCTGATGTGTTGTTGCTCGATGAGCCACTATCCGCACTCGATGCTCTGACACGAGCGCGACTGCAGGATGAGTTAGCCGCTATTTGCGAGCAAGAACATTGCACCATTGTGCTCATCACTAACGATGTCGATGAAGCCATTTTGTTGGCTGATCGTGTGATTCCAATGACACCGGCGCCTAAGGCATATCTGTCAGAGGAGTTTATCGTGGACTACGCGCGCCCACGCGACAGAACAAAAATCAATTCGGATGCTAATTTTATTGCGTTGCGGGCATCTATCATTAAAACGCTGATGAGCATGAACGAGTCGGCGTCCAGTGACTTTGACAAACAGTGGAATGTTCCCAATGTAATCCCTATCACTCAAAGCAATAAATTACCCAAAGCCGTTGCCGAAGCCGCTGCCTCCAATCTGGAAAAACGCTATTTAGAATTTAGTCAAACGGAGAAAGTATACCCAACACCGGACGGACCACTGACTGTGGTTGAAGATTTTAACTTGAAGCTAAAGAAAGGTGAATTTGTAACACTCATTGGCCATTCTGGTTGTGGCAAATCGACGGTGTTGTCAATGACTGCCGGGCTTACCGATATTAGTAGTGGCGCGGTAGTTCTGGATGGCACCCATGTCACCACGACAGGCCCGGATCGAGCGGTGGTGTTCCAATCACCGTCGTTAATGCCTTGGCTAACGGCGTTTGACAATGTTGCGCTAGGGGTTAACAAAGTGTATCCACATGCCTCTAAGTCGGAACGACATGATGTGATTGCCTACTATCTGTCTAAAGTGGGTTTGGCTGACTCCATGCATCGAAAGGCCTCAGATTTGTCCAATGGGATGCGTCAGCGTGTTGGAATCGCGCGAGCGTTTGCCTTGTCCCCAAAGTTACTGTTGCTCGATGAACCTTTCGGCATGCTCGACAGCGTCACTCGTTGGGAGCTTCAGGATGTTCTGATGGAAGTTTGGGAGCGCACGAAAGTCACTACCATTTGTGTGACTCACGATGTCGATGAGGCCATCTTGCTTGGAGATCGTGTAGTCATGATGTCAAACGGACCTCGTGCAAAGGTGGGCAACATTATGGAAGTGGCTTTGGAGCGTCCACGGTCCCGAGACGCGTTGTTGTCACATCCTGATTACTATGCCTACCGAGAAGAATTGATGAATTTTCTTGAAGCTTATGAAGGCGGCGCAAACCCCGATAAAGCGTTGTTGGAGGAAATCGCTAACAATCGGAAGCACAAGCTTTCTGTTAACGCAAACGCCAAATCAGCATCCGAACACGCAACAGTTGATGCGGTGGTAGGTGAATGAAGGAGCAACTTGTTGTTATTGGAAATGGCATGGCGCCTGGCCGGATGCTGGAATCGTTGTTCGAGTCAGATCCCAATCGCTACGACGTTACCATCTTTAATTCCGAACCCAGAGTCAATTACAACCGTCTCATGCTCTCTCACGTGTTGTCAGGTGAGAAGAACTACCAAGACATTATTACGCATGACGATTCCTGGTATGCAGCGCACAACGTAACACTTCACAAAAATACACCGATAAATTCTATTGATTTAGAAAACAAATGTGTAGTGGCTGACGATGACTCCCTGCACAGCTATGACAAGCTGGTCATTGCCACGGGCTCTTCGCCGATTATGATTCCGATCCCCGGCCATGATCTACCGGGCGTGATGGTCTATCGGGATTTAGATGATGTAGAAGAAATGCTCAAAGCGGCGGATTCCCACTCAAAAGCCGTCGTGATCGGTGGCGGTTTGTTGGGCTTGGAGGCAGCGGCGGGTTTGCATGCACAGGGTATGCAAGTGACAGTGGTGCACCTGGCTGAGCACTTGATGGAAAAGCAGTTAGACAAGCCTGCCGGATTGTTACTAGAAGCGGCCATGAAAAAAAGAGGTATCGATATTCTAACCGGTGCGAACACGACAGCCATAAATGGCATAGATTCAGTGTCGGGGGTAACACTTAAAGACGGCACCCACCTATCTGCTGATTTGGTCGTAATGGCGGTTGGAATCAGACCCTCTACCTCGTTGGCAGAGGCTGCTGGGCTGGCGGTGAATCGAGGCATTGTTGTTAATGACCAGATGTGTACGTCGTCGGACTCCGTGTATGCATTAGGTGAGTGCGCGGAACATCGAGACATTTGCTACGGTTTGGTAGCCCCTTTATATGACATGGCTACTGTGCTAGCCAACACTCTTCTGGAGCAGCAGTCTGAGTATCAGGGTTCAATCACCGCTACTAAACTAAAAGTATCGGGCATTGATCTATTTTCCGCTGGTGAGTTTCTGGGTTCGGCTGATGTCGAAGAGATTGTTATTCGAGATGCAGCTCGAGGCGTCTACAGACGCCTGGTGTTAAAAGAGCATCGAATTGTGGGTGTTGTTCTATACGGTGATACATCTGACAGCGCTTGGTTTTTGGATTTGCTGAAGCAAAAAACCGACATTTCTGATATGCGCACCACATTGATTTTTGGTCAATCCTATCAAGGAGAAACCGACCTGGACCCTACAGCAGCCGTTGCAGCCTTAGCCGATAGTGCAGAGATATGTGGCTGTAACGGCATATGTAAATCCAGAATTGTAGGTGCTATCAACAACGGAGAAGACACCCTAGAGGGTGTTCGG
This sequence comes from Gammaproteobacteria bacterium, assembly GCA_019634245.1. The sequence continues at coordinate 886 of JAHQVR010000105.1, read as the reverse complement.
AGTGTCACAAAAGCATCCTCGTCGTGTGGCAGTTGTACCGGGTTGGTGGAGCAGTTATTAAGTTTAACCCTAGGTGATCGTTATGCACGTTCAGCGGTACAAGCGCTTTGTGGCTGCACAGACTTAGGCCATGCTGATGTTCGTCGACTAATAAAAGCCAAAACGTTAAAAACCATCGACCAAGTGATGCAGGAATTAGAGTGGCGTTCGTCTTGTGGTTGTGCCAAGTGTCGACCCGCATTGAATTATTATCTTGTGTGCGAGTGGCCGGCAGAGTATCGAGACGACTACCAGTCGCGTTTTATCAACGAACGTGTGCATGCCAATATTCAAAAAGACGGCACGTTTTCGGTTGTGCCACGGATGTGGGGTGGTGTCACTAGTGCTGATGAGCTTCGAGCTATTGCCGATGTGGTGGATAAATTCGATGTGCCTATGGTTAAGGTCACCGGTGGCCAGAGAATCGATATGCTGGGCATAAAAAAGGAGAACTTACCGGCGATATGGAACGACTTAGGCAAGGCTGGGTTTGTCTCTGGGCATGCGTATGCCAAAGGCTTGCGTACCGTTAAAACCTGTGTAGGAAAACAATGGTGCCGATTTGGTACGCAAGACTCCACAGGCCTTGGCGTTCGTTTGGAGAAATTTTTATGGGGTTCTTGGACTCCGGCAAAGGTTAAACTTGCCGTATCGGGTTGTCCTCGAAATTGTGCGGAAGCCACTTGTAAAGATATTGGTGTTGTCTGTGTTGAGTCTGGATTTGATTTACATTTCGCAGGCGCTGCAGGATTGGACATCAAGGGCACAGAGCTACTTGGGCATGTAGACACCGAAGATGCAGTAGAAGAGCATGTCGCTGCTTTGCTACAGATGTATCGAGAGCAGG
>JAHQVR010000104.1 GCA_019634245.1 Gammaproteobacteria bacterium | reverse complement strand
GGACAACAGTTCGCCATGGTTATGATGGGGCATATCTGGGTAAGTGATATCAATGGAAGTAATTTGCGCCAAGTCACGCAATCATCAGGCAACGAGGCCTGGCCGGAATGGTCACCCGATGGACGTTACCTGATTGTGCAGCACAGCCCACTTGGACTTAGCAATGAACCTTCAACCCAGGATTTTTTTATTGTCGCAGCGGATGCCACAAGAGCCTGGGTAGGCCGACCAGACTCTATGGGTACGCAAGCCATAGAAGTCCAATTCACATCCGGAAGCCTCCCCTACGGCCCCCTACGCTGGCGCTAGGGGTCGGACCAAGATAATTATTTCAAATACAAAGGATTAGAGCTTAAATCAGCTTGTCTAAATCCTTAATCGCCACATTTTCCGGTTAAAATACACTGATTAGCCGCTTTCTTTTTCTCGTACTGTCCGTCTGTCACTAGCTGTTAGACCATGAGTGTCTTGGATGCGTTGGGCAGCTTCATTAACAGTTCTGGTAAGAGAGAAACGTTGACCTACAGTGTTAGCCATGCCTTTAAAAACACACACGCGCCCGTTAGCTAAGCAATCAGCCATTCAAGTTTCTCGTCGAGATGTGCTCTCACATTCAATGGCTGCTGGCGTGAGCTTTCTGTTGGGCTCCAGCTTTACCCAAGCAAATGAACCCTTAGAATCTTCCGATTTAAAATCGTCTGCGAATGCACTACGCGATTCAGAAAAATTGCTGGCAATTCTTGCAAAATTTGTATACGAGGCTAAAAAACAAAATCGAATAAAAGCGGTCGTCGTATCGCTGAATGGTGAAACCATTTTAGCCGAATCCTTTCGGGGCCCCGCGGTCGACCGTGCCGTAAACATCAAGTCAGTGTCCAAATCGGTGGTCGCAACGTTGCTTGGTGTTGCGCGCCAGCAATCGTTAGTTCGATCACTAGACCAGACACTGGGTGAATTGGCACCGGAGCTTCTTCCCAAAGGCGTCGATGAAAGAGTTGCCAACTTGACTTTGGAGGATCTGGTGACCATGCGTGCGGGGCTAGAGCGCACATCAGGCAGAGCCTATGGTGTGTGGGTTAACAGTAGCCACTGGATTCATCATGTGCTGTCTCGACCATTCGTCGATGAACCTGGTGGGCGCATGTTGTATTCCACCGGTGACACTCATGTGTTGGGTGCGGTTCTCAGTCAATTAACTGGACGCACATTGTATGAATTGGCAAACGATTGGTTGGGAAAGCCACTCGGCATTCGCTTCGCTCCTTGGACCCGTGATCCGCAAGGCTACTATCTTGGTGGCAATGAAATGTCATTGTCCCCTTTGCATCTAGTGAAACTTGGGGAGTTGTATATAGAGAATGGTGTGATCGATGGACAGAAAGTGCTAGATGCTAATTGGGTACAAGATGCTTTTACCCAACGGACAAGTTCAGTGTATTCCGGTGATGGCTATGGATACGGTTGGTTCTTGAGAAAAATGGCAGGTGTTCCAGCGGCATATGCTCGTGGTTACGGAGGCCAGGTGTTGCATGTAATACCAAGCATGTCATTGTCCGTTGTGATTACCTCGGACGAAACCCAGCGAGCGCGAAGCAACGGCTACATGAGCGTGCTGCATAACCTGGTTGCCACCCATTTAATTGCTCCGTTGGGGTCGGACCAAGATAAGTTATTAAAATAACTAAGGTTATGGCTTTATATCGGCCAGTTTTTGGGCTTAATCGTCATATTTACCTCCAAAAATGTATGGAATAAGACCCCTCCGGTTCTCTCAGGGTATATCCCTTTTCCTCGGCTACGACCTTTAATCCGGGATGCTGCAATTTGCTGCTCTGAAAGTACTGTTGTACGAACTCTTTATCACCCACCATTACCGCCTGGCTCCATTTTTCCTCGCGCGATAGCGGGCCAGCGGACGCTTTGTCCTCAGCTCTATGAGTGAGAACTTCTGCTAATGCACTGACTGATGGTTGCTCAAAGAGTACCAATAAAGTTTCAGTGTCGAGATGTGATTTGCGTTGCGGTGGATTATGCAGCTCGTACAATCCACAGTAGCGCCAAGATTGCGGTTGATTAACAGCACCTGCTCTAACCATATTTAAATCGATATAAGTCATGCATTCGTGCAAATGGTGATTAGTTTGTACAGCGGTTGCATGATATCGATCCTCCCAAAATGCACCTTTTCTTTCTTTTCGACGGTTAAATTCCTGGGCAGTGCGGCTGGCAATTAGTTGCATACTCTTTGCAATTTCATGGCGCCCTTGATCCACTACCAGAAGGTGAATGTGGTTCGACGTGACCATGTAATTTAGTACGCTCAATCGAAAACGTTGCCTTGCTTTAAACAACCAGTGCAACCAGCGCGTTCTATCTTTGTTGAATTTAAGTAGCCATTGTTTATCGTGGCAACGGTGGGTGATATGCCAGACTTGGCCTGGAAAGCTGTGACGATTGGCTCGGGGCATGAGTTACCAGTCCTTGGTTAATAGATCGTTTTCGACCATGAAAACGTGCGATTAAGACTATATTACAGCGAATCTAAGAAGTAAATGTGCTTCCTATCAAGCGCTTAGCTTGGTCCGACCCCAACTATTGGAGCTCGATGGGTTGGCGTTGGCCGAAGGGGCTGGACTTTACGTCGAGCGAGTAGCGTTTACCGCTGCTGACGCCTAAGACGATGATGCGAGTGGTTTTGAAACGGCTGCTCGGTGAGAATCCCAGTACGTCGACATCCACCTCTATGGGACAGCCTGGAATCACAGTTGCCCGAACTTTTGGATCTACGTCCATGCCTGCGATAGAAACCAACACGATTTCTTCAGGAAACAGCACAGCATTTTGATAACCGGTGCGTAGATGCACATCAACCGGACCATCTAAATACACACGTCTATCAAATTCGGCCCAGCTCTCCATCGGAGCAACATCAGTCCATTCGTTGCCAAAGCTATGAGTGGATACCAATAACCAAAGCAGTGGAAATAAACATGTTTTCATGGTGTTTCTATGCATCATGAAATGTCTCGTTTATCGGTGTCGGAAATTTCTGGTATAGCGGATCGTTCGATAACAGTAATGCCACCGGTACTGCTGCCTAACAGGTACTCTTGGCCTTGATAGTGAACCAGCATTAACCGCTCGCGAGTTCCTATCGGTATCGTTTGGACAATCTGAACTTTACCTTTGCCCATTGAACGTCGATTCAGTTGCGCCAAGAGCCGAATACAGAACCACGCGACAATTAACACCACCACTAAGGCCAACAAGGTAAACAGTAGAGTCAACGGAAAGCTACTGTCGCTCATGCGGGCGCTTCCGTTGCGGCGACAGAGGTGTCTGCCACTGGCTCATAACCGTCAGGGTAGGTCGTAAGATCTTCGCCCGGTGGTGTTGGTACCGGAGATTGTTCGGTGTAGGCAGGGGTCGTTCCCAACGTTCTATCAATAGATTCTTGAGTTCGCATTGCCCAGAGAATAACTTCGGCTACGACATCAAATAGATCTTTGGGTACGACATCGCCTTCCGAGACATTGCCAAGTAGCGTCCGAGCGAGTAACTCGTTTCGGAGTACGGGTACGTGAGCTTCGTTGGCTGCATCACGCATCGATTGCGCCACTTCTTCTTCGCCTTTGGCAGCGACGGTAGGTACAGGACATTCTTCCTTGTCGTAGTTAATCGCAATAGCCACATGTGTTGGGTTTACGACGAGCACCGTTGCTGATCGTGCTGCTTCGCTAGCGCCTTCTTCGGCAAATTCTTTGTGCATACTCTTGCGCTGGCTTTTAACCTGTGGATCGCCTTCAGTCTCTTTGTGTTCTTGTTTTATGTCGCGCAGGCTCATACGCATTTTCTTAGCAAACGAGTAATGCTGATAGGAGGTGTCCAAAGCCATGATGATAATGAAAACCCCTAAAGTCCAAAGAAACAGTTGAAAGAGTAACGTTTTAGCCGCCGCAATGATCGTAATAGTCTCGTTTTCGGGCATTAACACCAGCTCATAGATAAACGCCCGTATGACAAACCAGGCCACAATAAACAGGATCGCTGTTTTACCGATGCTCTTTAAAAGCTCAATAAAGTTATCCATGCTGAACATGCGCTTCATACCCGCCACAGGGCTGAGCTTTTGCAGCTGGGGTGTTAGCTTCTGCAGCGAGAAAATGGGCCCCGTTTGCAGGAATTCGAGTAATAGGCCGATGGCCGCGATGGGCAGTAGAACGATAGCGGACAGGGTCAGAAAAGTTTTGATAGCCTCAAATCCGATGGTTTTGAGTGCCAGATGAAAGGGCACATCCACCATCGTCAAGCTGTCAGAGAGCATCTGGCTGAGCCGGTCCAGGTTGGAAGAGAAGGTGAACCAGAGCAGCACCAGGGTGAACGCGAGGCCCAATGTGTTTGTCAGGTCTTTGCTTTTCGGTATCTCGCCGCGCTTTCGGGCATCCCGCAGCCGCTTCGGGGTTGCCCGTTCGGTTTTGTCTCCGCTGTTCTCCTGTTTGCTCACGTCAGTACTGTATCCTGATCAATTGTTTTACACATCCTGGACCGGCCGAAGTTGGCCCTAAGTCCTTGGTTGTTGAGCATATTTGTGACTTACATCATTCTTTAATATATCTCATGCTAATCTGGCTTTTTCTCTACAACGAACCGCCAAAAAGTGTTTAACTTATGGGCAGGAAAAACGGTTTTCTTACCGAAAAGCAATAGATTCCTGCCGAGACGGTAGTGGTTGAGTCGTATGATGGTCACTCGACTTAGGGCTAATCGGTTCCATTGAATGGTTAGTTTCGAAAATGTACACGCCGTGCGTTACACAGGAAAGAATTTTCTAAGGACTGGCGATGAAGGGGCACCAAACAGTACTGATTAATCGAGCTACCGGATTGCGGGGCGCGGTGGTATGAACCTGCACGCCTATCTGCAAGATTCCTTAGGCGGCTCCAACAGTTGGGCATCGCGATCTAGCGATATTGTATTAGCACTTCTTATAGTGGCGATTGTCGCTCTGATGATCCTGCCGCTACCGACGTTGATGATCGACACGTTGGTAGCGATCAACATTGCTGTCGGGCTCATGCTGGTTTTAATGGGCATCTACATCAGTAGTGCGCTGCAGTTTTCATCGTTTCCCAGTGTACTTCTAATCAGCACTCTCTTTCGCCTCGCGTTGTCTGTGGCAACCACCCGAATGATCTTACTGAACGGTGATGCCGGGCACATCATTGATACCTTCGGCAATATGGTTGCTGGCGGTAACCTGGTGGTTGGGTTAGTTGTCTTTCTGATCATCACACTGGTTCAGTTTCTGGTCATTGCTAAAGGTGCTGAACGTGTTGCTGAAGTGGGTGCCCGATTCACACTGGATGCGATGCCAGGAAAGCAGCTGTCCATCGATTCGGATTTGCGCTCTGGATTGATTGATAAAGTTGAAGCAAGAGCCAAACGGCGCGAACTTGAAATGGAAAGCAAACTTCACGGCAGCATGGATGGCGCGATGAAGTTTGTCAAAGGCGATGCCATTGCGGGCATTGTGATTATTATCATTAATCTTCTTGGCGGTTTGGCTATTGGTATTTTCCAACTAGGAATGGATGCCAGTGCCGCCATGGCTAAGTACTCCATATTGACGATCGGTGATGGTCTGGTGGCCCAAATACCGGCGCTACTCGGAGCGATGTCAGCCGGTTTGATTGTCACAAGAGCCACCGATAACCAAAATGATCGTCATCTGGGCGATTCGATACAAAAGCAGTTTTCTGCATTACCCAGGGTAATGCTGGTGACTGGCGCTATCTGTTTTCTACTGGCGCTCGTGCCAGGGTTCCCGATTCCAGTTTTTGTTGGTATGGGTATGTTACTGATGCTCAGCGGTGGACTATTAGTTCCTGCGTTGCGCGCTCGATTTGACAAGCTGTCGTCACCTTCGTTTAACCAGGTCATGGATGGCAAGGCGGCCAAACGCAAGCGTGTTACTCCAGCGCAGGCCGGTCCGGTCTATCAGTCGGTACCCCTACTCCTTGAGCTGCCTCCATCGCTTGGAGCTGAGGGCGGTGATGAAGAGCTTCGCGAAGAGATAACGGAATGCGTGAATCGCTATCAACTTCGCTCAGGTGTCGCGATGCCGGAAGTGCGAATTCATTTTCGCCGTGACGATTCTAAAGAATGGCTTTTCCATGCGTTTGAAGTGCCCATAACACAAGGTATTGTCGACCATAAATCCACAGTAAAAACCATCGTTGATAGCTGTGAAATCGCCCTGCGTCGAAACGGCACTCTGTTTTTGGGTATCCAGGAAACCGGTCAGCTGCTGTCCATTGCCAGTGTGAACTATCCGGACATTGTTAAAGAGGTTTTGCGAAGCGTACCGGCGCAGAATATCGCGGTGATATTACGTAACCTCGTTGAAGAAGAAGTCTCTATTAGAAACCTACGCGGGATTATGGAAGGTCTTGTCCAAGCTGCCCAGCATGAAAAAGATATCAATAACCTGACTGAATTTGCCCGTATGGCTCTGGCTCGGCAAACCTGTTATCAGTATGCACCTGAAGGTAAGTTGAGCGCGGTAGCACTGTCACCGCAACTCGAAGAGCAGCTATCTAAATCTTTACGGGCTAACGGCGGGGTTCAACAGTTGGTGCTAGATCCGCATGCGGCCAACCGTTTGCGTGCGGGCATAGTCAAGGCGCTTGATGAACATAAACCCACGGCGTTGCTCACAAGTGTGCAATTGCGTCGACATGTGCGTCAGCTCATTGTCCGCGAACGTTTTGATATACCGGTGTTGTCGTACAACGAATTAATTCCGAATCTGGATCTTACGGTGCTACATCAAGTGGTGCCCGACGAACTAGTACAACTGGCGAGTGTTAAATGAGTACTTCTCTGAAACATAATTCCAAACTGGTGATGCAATGTGCCCTTTTATGCGCATCCTTGTTGTCAGTGCCAGTTTTAGTCAAGCCAGCGATGGCCGCGGAGCTGCCAGAGTATGAGCAGGTGGTTGCGATCGCGGCGCGTGAACAGCCAGTTCAGCGATTTTTTGAAGAACTGTTTGGGCAAATTGGTGTGGCGGTAAAAGTCGATCCAGGTGTTACAGGATCGATCAACGGAGATTTTCGGGGATCGGCTAAATCGATATATGAAAAGATCGCCCGATCGTTCCAGCTGACGTTGTACTACGACGGCACTATGGCCTACATCTATCCGGCTGCTGATGTGTCTCGCAACATTATGCAACTACCCGATGCGGTGGCCAGGCGCGTTGTGGCTAATGCAGAAAAAATGAATCTTGGGGATAAAGCCAACCACTTGACCATGACTGATATGGGGTTAGTGGTGACAGGAACGGATCGATTCAATTCTCAAATTAAAGACATCGCCAATGCGCTGCAGAAAAGGACAAAGACCGATTACTCACCGGAGCATGTGTTTCGGGTTTTCAAACTCAAATATGCCTGGGCCGATGATGTTGTCTTGAATGTTGGTGGGCAGGAGATGTACGTACCAGGCGTAGCCACCACGATGCGACAGCTCCTCGAGCCCGGTGGTAACGCCGGCGTCTATCAAGGCGGCATTCAACAAATTCAAAAACCCAGAACCGAAGAAGGCTTGCGCGGTAAAGGGCTTCAATCAGTTGGTTTTGAGCAAAAGCTTCAACCCGCCGGAACGGTGAATAAGGAAACCAGCGCTCGGCCCGTCAGCCCAAAGCGGGTAGCGTCTGCTGATCAAGCTGGCTCTGGCGATGATGCTCGCATCGTCGCAGAACCATTGACCAACTCCGTGATTATTCGTGATCGCGCTGATCAGATGCCCATGTACGAAAACCTGATCGCCATTTTGGACATCGAGCCTCAGATGATCGAAATTGAAGCCACGATCATTGACATGGATACCGATCGTCTCCGGACTCTAGGCGTTAACTGGCGTTATGAACGCGACGGAAACAGTGCGTTATTCGGTCAGGGCAATATTCAAGATTCCTTTTTGTTCCCTGCAGCCGAAGTAGATCCAACTACGGCGTCGCAAGGCGGCATATTGTCGTTGGTGCTGGGAAGCCAGGATGAATTTATCAGTCGAATTAGAGCCCTTGAAACACAGGGAGCTGCGCGCATCGTATCCAAACCACATCTTATGACGCTGTCAAACGTCGAGGCATTACTGTCTAAGAAAGACAATCTATTCGTGCGGATAGAAGGGCAAGAAGAGGTCGATTTATTTAACTTACAGGTGGGCACTGAATTGAGAGTGACACCACATGTCTTTCGCGACAATGGCGTTGACCAAATAAAATTGCGCGTCAATATCAGTGATGGCAATCAATCTAGCCAACAAGTCGATGGCATACCCGTACTTGAAGAATCGCTGATTACGACTCAAGCCTTAATCAATATCGGTGAAAGCCTGTTGATTGGAGGTCTGGCTAGAGAGTATCGCCAAAACGGTGTATCCAAGGTACCTGTGTTGGGGGATATTCCGGGTTTAGGTGCGTTGTTTCGGAATAACAGCAAATCCAGTAGCCGTGTTGAAAGAATGTTTTTGATCACACCCCGATTGAACATTCGCAATACCGGGCCTGTGTATAACCAACCGGTGTTGGCAGGCGACGCGACTGACATCATTGAGTCAGGTCCATCTCGTATGGAGCCAACCTTCGCTGCATTGGCAGCGCGAGATGTAGCCTATCCCATCAAAGAGGAGCTGCCCAAAGGTCAGGCCGATGCTGAATTGATTTCAGCCGATCAGCCTTTGCCATCTCCCCGGCGTAATTCAGGTACGCGAACGTTTCAACCGATTCAGCCTTCGCTACGGCAGCAGGTGGGTCGCGAGCCCGCTGACAACACTCTCGAACCGGCACCAGGTCCAGCTACTCAAGTTGTCCAGCAATCTCCTGATGCTGGCTGGCAACAGGTGACGACCACTAACGAGGTGAGCGCTCGTGTTCCGAATACAGTACCTGTTCCGGTACCCGAAGCAGACAACTATGTACCAGTGGTATCGACCAGCGAGTCCTTGTTTCCCGTTGACGAAGATTCTGGCTGGCAGCCGGTAAGAACTCAAACCGATAACCAACATGGCCGAGTATTGCAAAAATGACCGACCAGCCTGATCAGATCAGCGCTGAACCACGATCCAATGGCATGCCTGGTTGGATGGTTCAGGTTGTCTCTGGTTTACAAACAGGTGCGCTAACCACGCTTGAACCGTCCAAGTCTGTGACGGTGGGCTTTGACTCCAGCAACGACATCGTGCTTCGCAGTCGTGACACCCAAACGGATTCGGTCAGACTGACCCACACAGCTGACGGTGTGCAAGTACTACCGCTTAGCGGATCATTTGGATTGAGTGGTCGTAGCGAAGACGTTCAACAAAGTCAGTTGATCGGTTGGAATGATTCTGTGCAGTTAGGCGACGTCGAATTACGAATCGTCAAAGCCCTTCCGACGAACTCCATCAAACAAGAGTCCGATATACCTATCGCTCTGACGGGCGTAGGTGCATCGGCTAACTTTCGGCCACCTTCTGCTAACAAAAACACAGGAAGTATTCCGTCATCAACAGAAGACAAAGCCATCAACACCAAGCGCAGCCGACGACCGCTCATATTGGGTTTGGCCGCGGCAGCCGTCGTGGCAATCGCGTTCGTTTTATTCCAATCGACGTTGTTGGACCCGCCGGCGGTTCAGCTCCCAACAGTGAGTGAGCAGTTGGCAAAGTCACCGTTTCAGCACTTGTCCGTTGAGGGCGACGCTGACGACCGGCATATCTCCGGTTACTTATCGACGCATGAATCTGGAATTGAGTTTGATCGTTGGTTGATGGAAAACCAAATAACCATTCCCAACCGAGTGCACATCGAAGCAGAAATAGTTGAGAAGGTAGAGGACGTGTTTCGCGTAAATGATGTTCTGGCGAGCATTAGCTCTTTGGGTGAAGGCTCGGTTGAAGCGCTTACCTCTGAGAGCTCATTGGAGAAGCTGGCCAAGTTGGAAACGATGGTTAAAGCTGACGTGCCTCAGTTGGTCAGTCTAGTCATTCAAAATAGCCCACCAGCACAGGCTGCTATGGATGAACCTCAAGGCACGTTGGATCCAGGTAAGCGAGTCGCCATGGTGGTGTCGGAAGAGCCCGCGTATCTCGTTACCGAAGATCGATCGCACTATTACGTGGGTTCGATATTGCCCAGTGGGCATCGCATTGAATCGATTGAGAATGGACAAGTGTCATTACAAAAAGGTGGAGAAACCACCTTGTTGAAATTTTAATTCACCAGGAGAAATAGGATGAGTGAACTCAGCAACGTTAATGCTCAGCTAACAGCAAATTCTGCTGCAGGTAAAGGCAACAACAAAGACTCCAGTTGGTTTGAAACCATGGCAGAGGCCTGGGGGGCAGCGCTGGATAATCAAGCGGCCCGAATGATCAGTCAGGCAGAGACTATCACCGGTGGTCAGGAGACGCCAGCGAACATAACCATGCTCACCGCAGAATCGCTGCGCATGCAATTTTTATCCAACAGCTCTCATACGGCATTGACCAGTACTGGTACGGCTTTGGAAACCATGGCGCGTAAACAATAACGTTCGATTCGATTTCGGAGATCACTATGGAATCAGGTATTACCCCAGCAGTGGTACCAGTGGACGACACGGCAACTACCGCTGTCTCATCCATTGAGGCCGGTTATTCCATCAACTTAAGTAGCGATGTCGCTGGCTTTGAAGCAAGCTTACAGAAAGCTGACAATGCCAGCCTGTCTGAACAAGCGTCAGCGGTGACGGCGGCGATTATGGAGCCGCTTGATTATATAAATCGCGAAGCCAATAGCTTGGCTGAGTACGCGGAAAATGCGATAGCGTCCGGTAACGAGCTGACACCCAGTGAAATAGTAATGCTGACGGCCCGAAGCCAGGAGTTTATGTTTCATGCTCAGCTCACCGCTAATGTTGCCAACCGAACTGCAGATGGTATGCAGCAGCTATTTCGGCAACAGAGTTAATACTCATGGCGTACTTATTTCATTCTTCGCTAAAACGTGCGGTGCGTTTGGGTTTGGTTCTGATCGTGGCGCTATCGATCAGTGCTTGTTCGGAAGAGACGCTCTATTCGAAACTCAGTGAGCGTGAAGCGAACGAGATTATCGCGCTACTGATCACGTCGAATTTGTCTGCGAACAAACGCGCCGATAAAGGTGACCTGTACAGTGTGCTTATTCCACAGAAGCACTTTTCCGAAGCGGTTGCCATCTTAAAACGACATGGATTGCCCAAGGAGAAGTACGACAATCTTGGGGATGTGTTTGCCAAAGAAGGCTTTGTCTCTTCACCGCTTGAAGAGCGTGCTCGATTGAACTTCGCACTGTCGCAAGAAATAGCCCATACAATATCGAGCGTTGACGGCGTGTTAGTTGCGCGTGTTCATCTGGCTGTGCCGCAAAAAGATGAGCTGACCGACGAACTGTTGCCTGCCTCTGCGTCTGTGTTTGTTAAGCATCGAAGTGATGTTGACCTCAGTGGCAGCGTTGGAATGATAAAAGCTCTAGTGGTCAATGGCATAGAAAATCTCAAGTATGACAACGTGACCGTTGCCTTGTTCAAGGCAAGTGGAACTGCGGAGGCGCCGACGGCAAATCTGGTCAGCCCTACATCCAATGCCGGTCAACTCCAGCTCACCATTCTTCCTGAACTAAAGCCATTGTTGATCGGTGGTGTGGCGTTGTTACTTTGCGCTATTGCAGCTTCCATGCTTTGGCCAAAGCGAAGACTCTTTGCCAAGCCCGCTCACGTTGAAGATTCCGAAGACGAGCGTGTTTCATGACAGCAAAGTCCCCAGCGCACTTGCGAAGCCATCGTGCCAAAGCAGCGCGGGTGCTTTTGAGCCTGTTTGAAGCTGATCAGCTCGACTCACCGGAGTTCTGGACTTGGGAGATGATGGATCTTCTACCCGGATGGTGTCTTGATGATGCTGAAGTACGTACACAACTACAATTGTTGTGCGGGGCCGTTGCACTGGCACCGGAGGTACGTCTGTGGATCGATCGCAGACAAATCTTGACAGCACAACAGTTACTCGGCAAAGACATATTTGATGCCGTGGTGCAGACAGCCGATGAGGTATCACACGGCATTGACGTGCCCGCTGAGCATGTTATCGAACATTCCTTTATCGAACGTCACTTTATGAAAGCGGGTGCGTCCGTGTTGTCTTCAGCATTAGATTCACGTCTGCCGAAACAGCAGCTAATCGGTGTTCTGGGTGAAAGTTATGGGGAACTGAACGCAGAGTTTGCCCAAAACTTAGTAGATCAGGCTAACCGGCTCGCCCAAACGACTTGCGCTATGGCAGCACCCTCGGGCAAAAGTGCTGAAAACACCTCTGCACAGCCGGAGCTGGACGAGGCTTTAGCATGAGTTTTGTCACACTGTTTTCTGATGAGCGTGGGTTCATAGCCACGGATCAGTTGGTGTATTCCAAAGAAGAAGTTTCGCATTTAAACAATGTATTGGCATCTGCTCATCAACTCAGCGACAGAATTTCCCAACAACAATTTCACCTTGATCAAGCGAGCGAGAAAGGATTTGCCGAAGGTGCTTTACGGGGCCAAGAAAGTGCTGAGCTAGAAGGAAAAGAAGCCGTGGCTAAGCAGTTGTTGGAACTGCAACAACGTTACGATACTGAGGTGCAGGAGATACGTGAGTCCTGTGCCAATCTAGCGGTAGATATCGTACGAAAAATTGCGGGCGATATAAAGCCGGTTGACTGGTTATATGCAGAAGCGACGACCGCGGCAAAAGATCTCCTGGAAAAAGATCATCTGGTATTGCGAGTCCATCACAGCAAGGTGGATGAGCTTAATGCGCGACTAAGCTCAGACGATGCTAATCCCTTTGCTCACGTGATCGCTGATGAATCGATGGAAATCGATGCCTGTTCTATAGAAACTCGGCATGGTCGAATAGATGTTGGCTTGAATTCGCAGATAGACAAAATACTCTCGGCATTAAACAGCGATTCGGCGGGCTGAGCGATGGCCAGCACAGCGCCTCAAGAATTAAGATCTCGCCTGCAGGGCCTAAGTGCCGTCGAGCATGTAGGGAAAGTCGTCAGGGCAGTCGGCACCTCATTGCGGGTCAGCGGGCTTCCAGTTCGCATAGGCCAACGTTGTGAAATTACTGACCGTCATACGGCCAATCGTATCCATGCGGAAGTTGTTGGTATCGAACAGGGAGACGCGATACTCGTTCCATTGAGTAGCTTAAAAGGTGTTGCGGTCAATTCAGAAGTTCGTGTCACCAACGAAAGTTCTTCCATTTTAGTCTCAGAACACTTATTGGGTCGGATACTGAACGGGTTTGCAGAACCCATGGATGAGCGGTCCTTGCCCACAGTCGGCGTCCTGATGCCATTGCGCGGTGCAGCGCCAAATCCATTGAAACGATTGCCGGTTGAGCAAAAGTTACCTACTGGCATTAAAGCCATTGATAGTTTGCTGACTGTCGGTGTGGGCCAACGCTTAGGCATTTTCGCTCCGGCAGGTGCCGGTAAATCGACCTTGCTCGGTATGCTTGCTGCGCATGCGCAAGTAGATGTGATTGTCGTTGGGCTTATTGGCGAAAGAGGTCGCGAGGTGCGTGAGTTTCTCGAGCACACTCTGCCGACCACGGCTCGAGAAAAATCGGTGATCGTGGTTGCTACGTCCGATAGCGCGGCCATGGAACGAATCTACGCTGCTGATACCGCCACAGCCATTGCCGAAGGTTTTCGCGATATGGGCAAACGCGTTCTGCTGCTCATGGATTCGGTAACACGCTACGCCCGAGCGCTTCGTGAATTAGGTTTGGCTGTTGGAGAGCCACCCGTAAGACAAGGTTTTACGCCTTCTGTGTTTGCTGAACTGCCTCGTCTCTTTGAACGCAGTGGCAATAACGATCGAGGATCTATCACGGCCTTTTACACCGTGTTAACCGACGATGACTCCGGCCTGGATCCTATTTCCGAAGAAACCCGTTCGATACTCGATGGACATATCGTGCTAACCCGTCAACTGTCCGAGCGAGGTCACTTCCCAGCTGTGGATGTGTTAGCCAGCTTAAGCCGTCTGTTCCCGCAGCTGACCTCTTCTAAGCAACAACAACAGGCGGCACGTGTTCGAGCGTTGTTGGCCAAATATCGAGATATCGAGTTCTTGGTGCAGGTAGGCGAGTATCAAGCGGGATCAGATGTGGATGCCGACGCGGCGATTGCCCAAGCGACTGCCATAGAAAAACTATTGCAACAGGAACAACACTCTGGAGAAGGTTTAGACGCTACGACGGAAGCGCTCGCTCTGGCAGCTGGCTTAGATCAGCCAGTGCAGACTGAAGGAGATGGCCAGTGAACTCGGTGGCGAGTTCCATTCGGCAGTTGGAGCGGCTGCAGAAGGTATATATGCTACGCCTACGCAACGCGGAAAAAGCCTTGTTTGATGCACGTGCGGAGTTAGCTCGGCTGGAGAAAACGCGTGATGATATTCAAGCGTGTGCTGATCAGTTAGAGCGCGATATTCAGGAGCTGGGAAAAGCTCGGGAACAGCAACTCTCCATAACCGTACATCAGCTTCAGGATGAAATTGAACGGCGCACCATTTTGAAAAAGGATTTGCGCAAAGAGTTGTTTTAGGGTCAAATTTTGTTGATTTGGGGATACGCAAAATTCGTGTAGATCGGCTTCATGCGCACGCCCTTTTACTATTTTTCGATCGTTTTAATCGCACTTTGGATGCTCGTTGGTGGCGTCGCCCACTTCC